>NZ_CALEDC010000479.1 GCF_937949835.1 uncultured Campylobacter sp. | reverse complement strand
TAATTTAAGCTATCTTTAATATAGGCTATGCTAATATTCCCTCATCAAAACCAAGGTGACCCACACCTAGCCCGCGTTGAGCTAAAGCTACGGGAAGCGTCCGTATGGATACGACAATCCATACCCGAGTAATCAGCCCCGATAGCGACAAGTTCGGGGGTAGAAAAATCCTTGTCAAATTTTTTATGGCGGATGTGCCAAGCGGCGCGCTAAATTGCAACAACGGCTTTTATCGGCTAAACCGAGCGTTCGCCACCATAAAGGTTTCGTAGGCTAATGCCGTTGATGAGTAAAAGGCAGAGATTGCCGTCAAACCGGCTTGACATCTCCCGCATTTGGGGGCTGTCATAGTTTAAGTAAAACACTGACTTTCCTTTTTTATTTCATGGCGGACGTATGTTAAGCGGCAAAAACTCTTGGGTGCCCGTAAAACGAGATTTTGGAACGCAGGTTCGACTCCTGCCGTCCGCCGCCATATCCATAAATGAGCCTCCACTCGCCTTACTCCTTGCGGCGGATATCCATGCAAATGAAATTTACACTGGAGGCTCTTTTATGGATATTTTTTAAGGAGAAAACTATGAAATTTGAAACTATAGTTGGTCGCCACGCTAAAAATGGCGAGACTTTTAGCTGGATACTTCCAGCTGGAAAAAGAGAGCGGTTTTATACCACAAAAAGAGAGGCGGAAGCTGCAGAAGTAAGCGTCTTGGCGCTCGTTGAAACCCTCGATGGCTTTTCGATCGTAGAGGTCGTAGACCATGGTGTGGTTTTGGCGGGAGACCATACCCCTCACAAGAAAGCGGTATTTTTCTATGTGGGCGATCCTGCCGAGCACATACCAAACTTCATTGAAAAGGCCGGAGCCTTGCCAAGCGAGCAAAAGTTAGCGGAGCAAAAAATTTGCTTCGACTATCTACAAAGCCTTGGGAGGCGAACGGACGCCCTTGAGGAGGAGCTTAGGGAATGGGATTGGACTAGGGCTTACGATATTCTCTTCTTGCGGGAAAACACCCACCCCGTAAGCTATAGGGCCGAGATGCTAGAGATCGGCGAGCTTCCTTTTGCTCATTGCGGCCGTGATGAACAATGGGAGGTCGTATGCGGTCTTCCGGGCATCGCGATTTCCACAAGGAGCGCTTTGGTCGAAAAGGTAGGCAGATCTTTTTTTGAAAACCTTAGTAGGGCGGTATTCGCGCAACAAAAACTAGAGCGCGTAATCACCGAACTTATGAGGGACTATCCTATTTTGGATAGCGCTTGGAACAGCTGGAGTATAGGGGTGCGCGATAGAAAATTTCGTATCGTAGCTACGAAATACTCGAAGAATGAGCCGCTGGAGGAAATAGACGGCTCTTTTATATCATCTTCTTTCTCGGCGGAGGAGAGGAAAAAGATACTGGAATTCATCAGCTACGTGAACTACTTCGCGCGAAGTCGTTTCCTCTGGATAGACTTCGTAAATGCTCTGACGCCAGAGCAAAAAGAGTGGTACGACCACAAAATGGACGAATACGAAAATAGGGAGTGCTGGCCGCCTCGCCCTAGAAATATCGAATGGGAGGAAAACAATGAAATTTGAAATCACGAGTATCGCCGATATGCAAGACGCCATAGATGCGATATACGACTATTGCTGGAAGATGGGCGTAAGCAAGGACGAGGTGTCGGATTTTATTTCAGCGAGGCTTGCACTACTTTACGCGCAGCATAAAGCCGAGATAGCGAAAAAAATAATGGAGAGTGGTTGTGTTGAGGCTTTTGAAACGATTTTTTAGAAAGCATACGAAATTTACCATCTCAAATTTAAGATTTGGAATATTGAGATGAGCTTTGTCGTAGCTTTTCTGATCGGTTTCGGCTTTGGTGCGGTTATTACAGCAGCCGCAAAATGCAAGCAAATTTTAAAGGATAAACAATGAGTTTGAAAGATTTTAGAGAAGAATTTATAGCTTACCGGACTAGGGTAGGTATAGATAAACACACGAAATTTAGCAGCTTTGCTAAATTTGTGAATGCTCGCAAAAAGGATATGCGATGCGCGATGAAACAAAACTGACAGTATACGCCGATGTGGCAATTAGCCAAATCATAAATGAGATGGGGGAAGCTGAATTGCGCGAGATACTAAATGCTTTTAATGCATCGGCTATTGCCGATGCGATATTATCGCTACCGCAAGGCAGAATAGAAAGAATAAGAGAGCTGATAAAGGA
>NZ_CALEDC010000478.1 GCF_937949835.1 uncultured Campylobacter sp. | reverse complement strand
TCTAATACGAAATTCCAGCACTAAAATTTCAAGCCGTATTCCTAAAGGCTCAAATTTAAAAGCGCCGTTTTAAAGACGAAATTTTAAAATTTCACGCCTCAGACGCGCTGTACCTATGAACCTAAACGAACCGCGATGAGCCTGAGAGCACCTTAAAACGCCGAGCAAACTACAACTAACCCAAGCGCGCCAAAATTCAGAGCCGAGCCGCCCAAGCCACGAATCATAGCGGCTTTAACCGGCTAGGGGCCCCGCAGCTCTCACGCTCCTTCGCGAGCCCGCACCTCGTCCTCGACCTCTTGCAAAAACCGCTCCACGAGCTTGCTCTCCTCGAGTTTAGCGACTACTTCGCCGTGGCGCATCACGATGCCGCGCCCGTTGCCGAACGCGATCGCCACGTCCGCGCCCTTCGCCTCGCCGATCGCATTTACGACGCAGCCCATGACGCTGATATTTAGCGGCGTTTTGATATGCGCGGTTTTTTCTTCGACGATTTTGATCGCGCTTAGCAGATCGCTTTGCAAACGCCCGCAGGTAGGGCACGAGATGATATTGACGCCGCTTTTTTGCACGCCCGCGTCCTGCAGGATCGCGCGCGCGACGCGGATCTCCTCCTCAAGCTCGCCCGTGATGCTCACGCGCATCGTATCGCCGATCCCCTCCATCAGAAGCGCGCCTAGCGCGATCGCGCTCTTGATGCTCGCGTGAAATTTCGTCCCCGCCTCGGTCACGCCCAGATGAAAAGGATACTCGCATAGCGGGCGCAGCGCGCGATACGCAGCCACCGTGCTCGGCGCGTCGGAGGTCTTAAGCGAGATCGCGATGTCGCTAAAGTCCTCATCCTGCAGCAGCGCGGCGTTATACAGCGCGCTTTGCACCATCGCCTCGACGCTGCGGCCGTATTTTTGCTCAAACTGCTCCTCAAGCGAGCCCAAATTTACGCCGATGCGGATAGGCAAGCTGCGAGCTTTGCACGCGCGCACGACCTCTTTAATGCGGTCCTTGCCGCCGATATTGCCCGGATTGATGCGGATAGCATCGACAAACTCCGCAACCTGCAGCGCCAAGCGAAAATTAAAATGGATGTCCGCTACGATGGGAAGCGGCGAGCTTTTTTTGATCCGCGCGAGCGCGTCCGCGTCCTGCTTATCAAGCACCGCGCAACGCACGATGTCGCAGCCCGCGAAATACAGGCGATTAATCTGCTCTAGCGTGCCCTCCACGTCCTTCGTTTTAGAAAAGCTCATCGACTGCACGGAGATGGGCGCGCCGCCGCCGATTTTGACGGAGCCGACGGAGATTTGGCGGGTCGGATAGCGATTTTTCAAATTTAAGCCTTTAGAATTTTTTGCGCTATTTTATTCAAAACGGGGTTAAAATTTAATAATTCGCGCTTGCCAGCCGCCATAGAATTTCGCCTGCAAAATTTCACCCGCTAAATTTTGCTTTCGCGCTTGCAAAAAATTTCATTTCGCCGCGAAATTTGAGCAAATAAAGTTCTATAAAATTCCGCCATCTAATAAAATTCTAAAAATTCCGGCGACAAATGAAACTCTCAAAATTTGATGGCAAGCGAAATTTAATAAACCACGCAGCTAAGCAAAATTCTGCGAATTTAGCAGGTGGGCGAAGTCCTCGACATAAAATTACGAAATTAAGCTCTTGAAATTTCGGTGAAATTTTAACAGCAGTATCGTCGCAGTGCCTGCTCGTGCAAAACGAGTGCAGTCTGGTTTATCCTAGCAGCGCGGCATGCAGCCGTGAAATTTCAAAGCCCGTGAATGAAATATGAAAATTTTATTTTTAATTGCAGCAGTAGGGCATTTTTCGCACGGCGGCAAAGCCGAAAAAACGTCAGCCGTTCGTGTTTGCACACCGCGCCAGTATCGCGATCTTATAAAGGCAGCAAAATTTAAACCGCCTACGCATATAAATTGCGCCGGCGTGCCGCCTAGGCTAGCGCACTAGCTCCATATTCACCTTGACCCTGCTCATCTTGTCCTGCAGCATATCCATCACCGACTCATTGCGCGACGAAGCGTCATCCGTCGGGGCTTCGTGCTGCTGCCACTTGCTTTTCGGCGCTGCGGGGCCCCACTGCGACGAAAATATCAGCCCGCGCTTTTTCTCGGTCTCAGGCGCAGGCTCGTAAGGCTGTGG
>NZ_CALEDC010000477.1 GCF_937949835.1 uncultured Campylobacter sp. | reverse complement strand
CTGCTTTACGACCTTGGGGACAGGGCAGCCGCAGTTTAGATCGATGCCGTCGATACCTTCAAATTTATTGATGAGCAAAACCGCCTTTTTGATAATTTCAGCATCGCCGCCTGCGATCTGCACAAAAAATGGGGTTTCGGCGGCGTTTTTTTCGAGCATCTTTAGCGTCTTTTCGCCTTCGAAAACAAGGGCGTTTGCGCTTATCATCTCGCTTACGGTCGCGTCGCAGCCGAATTTTTTCACTACGCCCCGCAGCGGCGGATCCGAAAAGCCCGCCAAAGGCGCCAAAAATAGAGGGTCCCTTTTAAAAAAATCTTCCGTCATTTTAAATTTCTCATTTTGATTTCGTTTGAATTTAAACCTTTAAATTTAACACCGCAGCGCTTGCAGCGGGTTTTGCCGCGAGCTTTAAAATTTTAAATTTCATAGGCTGCGGTATTCGCATTTAGGCGCGATTTTATTTTTAAACTCAGCTAATTTGCGTGGCGGCAAAACGGCAGCAAGGATGATCGCCACCAAATTTTATTTGCGCGGCGAACCCAGCAAGCAGCTTGCAAAACTCCGCGCGGATTTTAAAATTTCAACACTTTTATTCAGCTAGCAAGTCTTGCGCTTTATGTTTAAATTCTAAATTTCATAGCATAAATGCAAAATCCGTTTACACGCGCACTACACAAACAAATCTTTTAAATTTTACCGCTTGCGCGCATTAATTCTTTCGACAAATTTTGAAATTTCAAATTTGCGCGAGTTAGAATTTTACCCGCACTTTAAATTTTATCGCGCAGGCTGTGTTTGATAGCCGCACAGATCGTAAAAAGTAGCCTCTCTTACCCGCATAAAACGAACTCGTAAAATTACCGAGCTAAAATAACAGCGACGCAGGGACGTTTTTGCCGTTGTCGCGCAAAAATAGCAGAATTTTAAACTTCTCAAACTCGTCGCCGTCGGCAAGGCTTAGCTGCTCTCTAAACTCGTCGATCATGCCAAGCTCATATAGCGCGTACAGATATGCCTCGGTCGCTTCTTGATTCTCGTTTTTGAGCCGCTCGAAAAAGGCTTTGTATTGCTCTGGAGCGAGATGATTTTTTAGCTTTTTGGCAAAGCCGATAAAATCCTGCTCGTTAAATTTTTCATTATTTACGAGATCGAAAAGCTCCTCGCTACTGATCTCAAAGCTCGCGTCATTCACCGCGCGATCCACTAAAATATTTACCTCGGCTATATCTTGAGGAATTTTATAGGCCTTGATCTTATCGTAGCTTCCTTTGGCAAGCGCTACGGCATAGGCTTTTTTAGTGATATTTTCGCTATAAACGCCCTTGGTTTTTAAAATTTCATACGCATACGCAGGCTCGGCGTCGAGGCGGTTGAGCTCATTTTGCAAAAATAGTCCGTTATCTTTAGGAAGTTTATATTTTCGCAGATCCGCCACTTCGCCGTTTTTAACCTTCTCAATAACACCTATGACCTCTTTTAGATCCTCATTTTTGACATCTATGCCGGTGCTATCGTACCACGGAGATAAAATTTTAGTAAGCTCGCTTGGGTCTTTAAAATACTCGGTTTTAAAGTCTTTATTGGTATCAAGACCCAGCAAAACCTCTTTACTCATCGCATCGTATGCGCTTAGATCCTTTGCGATCGCCCTTTTTGTGCGGTAAAACGCAAAGCTGTGAAAAACGATATGAAAAATCGCCAAAATCATATATAAAATTAGCGGCAGTACGATCCACACTGCCACAGGAAGCGTAAGCGTAAAACCGAAAAGCCCCAGTGTATAACTACTGCTTTGCTGCGTAAAAACTAAAATCGCGACGATTGCGATATAGACGATCGAATATAAAAAGAATTGCTTGGTTTTCATAGCTAACTCCTATTTTGCTTTTCCGCCTGTTCCTTGCACGAAATGCACAATCTCGCCTCTGGATTTACCTTAAGACGCTCTAAGCTTATCTGCTCGCCGCAGCTCTCGCAAAGCCCATAAGTGCCGTTTTCGATGCGCTTCAGCGCACTTTCGATCTCTAAAAACGCCTTTTGTTGATTAACATTGAGCGAGTATTCGATGCTTAAATCCGTATTCATACTCGCTACGTCAAAATCATCCGCAGCTTTATTTTCGCGCAATTCCGAAATTTCATTTACAGAGCTATTGATATTGGCGATGAGTTGCTCTCTTTTTTCTTCTAAAATTTTCTTGTAAAATTTCAACTCGTTTTTCTTCATTACTTCCCTTTATTTGTGATATGGATGGTTTGTGTTAATGCACAGAGCGCGAAAAATTTGCTCAAAGAGCAAAAGTTTAGCGATTTTGTGCGCTAACGTAAGCCTGCTAAGACTGATTATTTTATCGGCTTTTGCCTTAAAATTTTCACTAAGCCCGTAAGCGCCACCGATGAAAAACGACACGGCGCTTTTATCCTTTAGCATACTCGCAAATTCCATGCTATCTAGCTCCTGTCCGCGCTCATCCAAAGCTACGACGTATCCGCTAAGGCGTGGTAGATAAGCTTCATCGTACGCCATAAGTGCGAGCTCGCGGGACGCTGCTTGAGCGCGAGCGATATTAGCATTAAAAAACGTCTCATCTCGCACCGCGGCAAATTTAGCCGCCATTTTTTTATAATCGCTTATCGCGCCTGCGAACTCGTCCGTGCCCTTTTGGATGGAATTTACCGTTATCTGCACTACTCTTCGCTTCCCTCTTCGTGCAACGGCTTATCGCTAGTATCATCAATCTGCACGGCGTTTTTGCTAAGCACGTTGATTATATCGCTTAGATACTGCCTCATCTCGCCGCGCGGTACGATAGCATCGATCAGTCCGTGCTCGAGCAGAAATTCCGATCTTTGAAAGCCCTCCGGCAGATCCGCGCCTATGGTTTGCTTGATGACGCGCTGTCCGGCAAAGCCGATGAGAGCGCCGGGCTCTGCGATGATGATATCTCCCAGCCACGCAAATGACGCACTCACGCCGCCCATCGTAGGATCAGTAAGAACGGAGATGAAAGGAATTTTATGCTCGGATAAAATTTTAAGCGCGGCAGAGGTTTTACTCATCTGCATTAGCGAAAAGGTGCTTTCTTGCATCCTCGCGCCACCGCTTGCGCTTACGATGATTAGCGGCTCGTTTTTATCGAGGCTACGCTTTACGGCACGCACGATCTTTTCGCCCTCTACAGAACCCAGACTTCCGCCCATGAAGTTAAAATCAAACACCACGAGCTGAATTTTTTGGCGACTTATAGCGCCCTCGCCCGCGATCACCGCGCTGAACCTGCCTGTTTTTTCCTTGCTCTCGGAGATGCGCTTTTTGTAGGATTTTTTATCGACGAATTTTAGTGGATCGACGGGCTGTAAATTTTGATCGAACTCCATGAAAGAGCCTTCGTCGCAGATCAGATCGATGCGAGCCTGCGCGTCAAAACGAAGATGATAGTTACACTTGGGGCAAACGCTATGATTTTGCTCGACCTCTTTGCTATACATCAGCGCGCCGCATCCTGGGCACTTTATCCAGTGCGTAGGAGCTTCGCTCGGCGTAGGTTGCGTCCTACGTATTTTTGAAAATAGATCTCCAAAATTCATATGATTTCCTTTAAATTCTATGAAATGAAACTTCTGATTATAACCTAAAATTCTTTATTTAAATTTATATGTGAATTTCGCTAAAATAGGAAAATGCAAGGATTTATATTAAAAACGACCAAGGTTAGGGATGAAGACTGCATCGTGGATGTACTGAGCGAAAGCGCGCTCGTGCGAGCATATCGCTTTTACGGCGCGCGCCATTCAAACATCATCCAGGGCTATAAAATCGACTTCGAACTCTCGCAAAATCAAAACTTCCTGCCGCGTCTTAGCGGAGTAATGCATCTAGGATACGCGTGGCTCGGAAACCGCGAGAAGCTGCTATTTTGGCAGCAATTTATGCGGCTTTTACACGCACATCTAAAAGATGCCGAGCATCTGGATAAATTCTATTACGAGCTGCTAAACCGCGCTGCTGCACGCTTTGGCAAACAAAATCCGCGCCGCATAATCGTAGAAAGCTACGCCGAAATTTTAAAATTTGAGGGACGCTTGCACGACGAGCCATATTGTTTTTTATGCGATGAAGAAATTTTAGAAAATATCGCGCTATGCCGCGGTTTTTTGCCCGCGCATGAGAGCTGTTCGCAAAGAGCAGGCTTCGCGCAAGATGAAATTTTAGAATTTTTACGAAGCAAAAAGACGCTAAATTTAAACGACGAAACGGTAGGATATCTTTACGACATTGTAGCAGAGGGATTTTAATCTCAAAAAAAAAGCAAACTAGTACGAAATTTTAAAATACATAATCTAATCAAATTTTAAAATTTAAATTTTCTAAATTCTATCTTTTCATTAAAAATCGACATCGTGCGTTGAAGATTGCTTATATCTTTTTGCATCGTCTGCATGAAATAATCGCGTAGCTGCACATACTCCTCTTTATTTGCCATCAAAATATTTAGTATCTCAACCTCGGCGTTTTCTTTATAAAGCACAAGCTGATCGTGGAAGCCGAAAAAACTGAGACTGCCGTTGCGTAGGTGCATAAGAGGCTTTGCTCCAAAAATCCCCGACGCGGCTAAAACAAAAAGACACAATACATTAGTTATATATTCACCAATTGTTACATCGTATGAGTTGGCGACAAAAGCTAATAAAAGCCAAAGAAGCAGCGCTATTTTTATAAAC
>NZ_CALEDC010000476.1 GCF_937949835.1 uncultured Campylobacter sp. | reverse complement strand
AGATGCCAAAGAGATCTCGATAGCTATGTCGCAATACACTACAGATCTAAGTTATGGCGGCAAGATGAAAAATATTATGCAGCTGATCGCCGCTAAGACAAGCGCTACGGAGCTAGGCTATATTATTGCTTATTTAAAGGGCGACGATTCATTCCTATACGATGCCCCATCTAGTAGAAGTGCGAATACCGAAATTTCCACTGCCCCTAGTGAGCAGGGCTCGTATCTAAAATAAGAGGTACGCGATGAAAGTGGCAATAGTTTTAGCTAACGGATTTGAGGAGCTCGAGGCGATAAGCATCATCGATATTTTAAGACGTGCAGATATTGATGCTCTAGCTGTGGGGTTAGAGAAAAAATGCGTTCGCGGTACGCACGGCATCGAGCTTGTGGCGGATGAAATTTTAGATGATATTAAGGTGTCTGAATTTTCTATGATCGTTTTGCCAGGGGGTTTGCCTGGCGCGGAGAATTTAGCCAAAAGCGAGAAGCTCGGTAAAATCCTACGCGACTTTGATGCAAATAACACAAAAATCGGCGCAATATGTGCCGCTCCGTGGGCGCTAGCTACCGCGGGTGTGCTAAAAAGCTCTTACACTTGTTATCCGGGTTTTGAAAATCAGATCGCTCACCCAGGCTATACGAATTCGGCGAATGTCGTAAAAGATCAAAATATAATGACTTCGAAAGGTCCCGCTACTGCAATGGAATTCGCACTACAAATCGTCCGTGAGTTAAAAGGCGAGCAGGTTTATTCCAAGCTAAAATCCGATTTGCTTTTTAAATAAAATTTCAAGCGAGGGCCGATTCTAGCGCGCTTTATTTTGCCATCTGTAAAACGGGGTGCGTGATTTTGCCACGCCTGAGAACTACAAATTTTATCTCGCTCCACACATATAAAATAACCACAATATTTATTCTGAGTATTCGTAAACGACGAATGGAATTCTCGCGACTCAAATTTTAAATCGAAAAACGCAAAAGGTTTTATGGGCAACAGATGAAATTTTATTGGAGCTAGTTGCTATTAAAACCAAATATTAACATCACGACGGCGCGGAGCGTAAGCATAAAATATTTTAGGCGTATCCT
>NZ_CALEDC010000475.1 GCF_937949835.1 uncultured Campylobacter sp. | reverse complement strand
CGGCAAGTGTGCGTATTTGATCTCGCCCTCGTAGCCGAGGCTTTGGCGGATCCAGTTTTGCTTCGGGGTGTTTGAGACGTGATCCTCGCCGCGGATTACGAAGCTCACGCCCTGTATCATATCGTCGCAGGCGCAGGCGAAGTTATAAGTTGGCGTCTTGTCCGCGCGCATGATGACGAAGCTGTCGATATTCTGCGGCTCAAATGCGATACGGCCCTTGATCGCGTCGGTAAATTCCAGCGTGTGATCGGGCTTTTTAAGGCGGATAGTAAAGGGCCTCTCGCAGTTTAGAACCTTTTCGTCGCTTAGATGCTCGCAGTGCCCGTCGTAGCGGTACGCCTCTCCCGCGTCCTTGGCGGCTTGCTTTTTCGCTTCCAGCTCCTCCTCGCTGCAAAAACAGCAAAACGCCTTTTTCTCGGAGAGCAGCTTGGCTGCGAACTGCTGATGAAATTTTAAATTTTTGCTTTGATAATACAGGCTTTGCCATTTAATGCCGAAGCGCTTTAAAATTTCGATGATCTCTTGATCTTTGCCTTCGATATTGCGCGCGGTGTCGGTATCCTCGATGCGCAAAATAAAGCCGCTTTTATCCTGCAGCGAGCAGATGTAGTTAAAAATAGCCGCGCGTAAATTTCCGATATGCATATCGCCGGTGGGCGACGGAGCGAAGCGATACAATTTAGGTCCTTTGGGTTTAAATTTAAGCTGGGATTATACTTTTTACTTCCTAATAAAAAGCAAAAACAAAGCAAAAATAGGCTAATATCGGCGCATTTTATTTAAGGAGACAATATGAGTTTCATTCAGGAATTCAAAGAATTCGCGATGAAAGGCAACGTCATTGATATGGCGGTGGGTGTCGTCATCGGCGGGGCTTTCGGCAAGATCGTAACCTCGCTCGTAAGCGACATTATGATGCCGGTTTTAGGACTTCTTACGGGAGGCATGAATTTTACCGATCTTAAGATCGTGCTAAAAGAAGCGGTGGGGCAGACCCCGGCCGTTACGATAAACTACGGCTCGTTTATCCAGGTAACGGTCGATTTTATAATCATCGCGTTTTGTATATTCTGCGCGATCAAGGCGATCAATAAGCTTAAAAAGCCTGCCCCTGCGCCGGAGCCGGCTGCGCCTGCCGAGCCTAGCGAAGAGGTTAAACTTCTTACCGAGATAAGAGACCTGCTTAAAAAATAGGTCGCGGCGATGCTTGAGAGAATTCCTTATTTCAAAGCTCTAAGCGCAGCGCAAATCGATCGTTTGGAGCAGATTAGCATCCATAAAAGCTACAAAAAGGGCGAAATTTTATTTTTCGAGGGCGAGCGCTCGCAGTATCTATTAATCCTGCTAAAAGGAATTTTAAAAATCTATAAAACCTCCGCAAAGGGGCGTGAGATCCATATGCGCGAGATACGCCCCATCTCGCTCGTGGCGGAGATGGTAAATTTCGAAGAGACGAGCTATCCCGCTAGCGGCGTGTTTTCGACAAACGGCGAGGTGCTAAAGATCGATTATGAAAAATTTAAAAACGAGTTTATGAGCGATCCTAAAATTTGCCTGGAGCTTTTAAAATCGATGTCTGAGAAGATCCGAGCGCTAAATGCGGTCTTTGATAATCAAGTCGTGCTTAGCTGCGACGGCAAAATCGCTAAGTTTATCAACGAGAATTTTGATATTTTTATGAGCACGAAATACACTAGAATAGCCAGAATTCTAAACGTAACTCCCGAAACATTTTCGCGCACTATCACTAAATTTAAAAAGAGCGGC
>NZ_CALEDC010000474.1 GCF_937949835.1 uncultured Campylobacter sp. | reverse complement strand
TTGCAAGCCATACTTTATAGGCTCTGTGCTTTGGAGATCGCACCGCTCATCTGCAGCACCGAAATTTTGCCTCGCGAGCCCTTCGGCGCTAAATTTAGACAAACCGCAAAAGGCTAAATCTAAAATTTTATCCGCAAAGGGGGCATTTTTTGAAATTTGCAAAGCGAGCCTGACATCCGAAACATCCGCGTCAAACGATGCTAAAATTTTTAAAATTTCATCGCTAAAGCCCGCGAGCGCGCCTATTTTTTGGGTTATAAATTTATTCATTTTAAAAAGCCATTCAATATAAATTTCGCACAATCATATCAAATTTTAACTCAAATTGCAAAGCAAAACGCCGCCGTTGCGTCCAAATTCCGCTTCGGCTCACGAGACTTTTAAGCGCTTTTTTTGCGTTTGAAAATCGCAGATCAACCCGCCCGTTTGTCGCGACGGCAAAACCTAAATTTCAAGCGCCGTTTTATAAAATTTTAATCCCCTTTCGTATAAAATGCATTAAAATTTTATTTATAAAGAGCTTGCTTTGAATAAATTTGCGATTACCCCTATTCTAATCACCTTGGCTTTAACTATCGGTGCGGATTTCTTAAACGCAGCGAATAAATTTAGCTCCGCTTCATCAAAACCTGCCTCAAATAAAACGTCTACTCAAAACCAAGCAGCCGCGCCAAACACTCAGAGTGCTTTGGAAAAATATCTCTCCACTCCCGAGGCAAGCTCGAAGCAAGATAGCTCGCAAGACGCCTCAAAGAATTCAAACTCCAAAGCCGAAGCTCCTACTAAAATTTACAGACTCGATAGATCAAAAATACGGGATATAAATCAAAAAAGATTGGACGGGCAGCTTGATTCAAATTTTAAAGCGGGCCCAAGCTCCTTCTCCTTCGACGCCTTATTAGAGCATACTTTAGCTAATTCACCGAGTTTAAATTTAACCAGACTGGATGTGCAAAGCGCACGCAACGAGCTTGAGTATCAAAAGGCCTCACGCTATCCCGAGCTTGGAATTAATGCCAATAGCGAATACGCCAAACGCTACGGCGCTCGCTATAATTCCGTGCAGATTGGCGATGATAGCCTAGTCTCGCAAAGCGGCTACGGCGATTCCGTATCGCTTGTGCTGCGCCAAGATATATTTAAATTCGGCGCAGATGAGTTAGCCATAGAAGCTGCTGAAGAGAATATCAAACAAGCCGATCTTAAAAGATGCTCTTCGTATATGGACGGCTCTATTAAGCTTTTGGAGCTTTACGACGAGGCGCTCGGATATAAAAACAAAATAGAGATCTATGAGCGGTTAAAAGATGCCTACGAGATGCTTTATATCTATGAAAAGAGGCTATCTGGCGCAGGAGAGCTAAGTAAAACCGCCCTGGCAGATCAAGCCATAGCGCTAGCCGATACGAGCTATGAGCTATCTCAATTAGAACTAAACGCAAATAACGCCTTAAATAAAATTTACTCGCTCTCGGGAGTTAAAATTCCAAACGTGTTTTATCTTTCGGATCTAGGCGGAGCAAGCAGCGGCTCAGACTTCGTACCCTTTGAAGATAGCGTAATCGCTAAAGGATTTGATCATGAATTAGCCGCAAATGAGCTAAGTATGAGATCGCAAGAAAGGCTTTATTATCCTACCGTTTCGCTCTACGGCAGATACGATCTTTACGGCAGCGACAGAGACGACTTTAGCCGTGCGGGAAAGGATGTCAAAAGACATGGATATAGAGCGGGGCTTACGGTGCATATGAGCCTATTTGACGGAGGCAAGCGCGCCGCACAGATTAAAGAAAAAGAGATCAATAAAGAGAGGATTTTATCTAAAAAAGAAGAAGCTAGATTAGAATACGAAAAGCAGATCGCAGATCTTAAACTATTTCTATCTAAAAAGGACGAATACAGTAAAATCCTATCTAATTCCTCTAAAATTTCAAAAGATATCCTAACTATGCAAAAAAGATTAAATGCCGGTAACGAAAGCTCAAAGATAGATGTCTTAAACTCTCTAATAGCTTCTTTAAAAAAGGAGTTAGCCCTAAGAGATCACGCACAAAAAGCGAGCTTTAATATCAAAAAAGCGGAACTAATGTCTAGATACGGAAGGTGTGAGTAGGGCGCTTGGTAGCCAAGTAGATGGTTTCGCGGCTAGTCGGATAGTTTAAGCGGCTATGGCGTCTTAGCATAGCGTCTTGTATTTGGCTTTAGGCTTTGTATTTTTGCAGCGCTGTGAAGTAAAATTTTAAAATTTAGAGCGGCAAAAGATCTTGAAATTGGGCAGGACAAAGCGCTTTTAAATTTTAAATACTTCATAAGAATAAAAAGGTAAAATGCGGCGAAATTTTTATATGAGTAGGGGATTTTATGAGAGATTATGATAAGGAACCGATAGCAGCTGTAAAAGCTCTTTGCAATACAGGCGCTAAAACGGATAAACGCTCTGCTAAGCAAGCTCTAATAAAACAAATCCTGCTTTCTACTATATATTTATTAGCGCATAGGCGAATATAAACATATCGTAAAATCTAAGATTATTAAATTTCTTAAGGAGGAGAGAATGGCGTTTGAAAATGCAATCATCACCAAAGAGGATGATAAAAAATATAAACTTACTAAGATTTTTCTTAAATATAATCCATACGATAAAGGCTTGCCAGATCAATGGTATTGGGTTATAGACAGGGAGCGTGACTGCTGGCTTATGAAAACAGGGTTTTTCCCAGATCCCGAGGTAGATCATGGATATTTAAGTAAAACGCTTTGGACTTTATATTACCAAGGAAGTATTATTAAAGTAATATTAGATATAGAATTGGATGAAAAAAAGGAGATTATTGATTCTATAAAGTACAATACTGTCTGGTACTTGCTTGAGCTTCATCCTATTCGAACATTCAGACTAAAAACACAAGATATTATAGATCTTTTAGCTGAGGCGCTTGATGTATTTGGTTTAGATGGCGCATGGGATCAAGCTCCAAATTTTAAAGTAAAGCTAGTAAGCAAACTAAAAGGATAAAACCATGGAAAACTTAACACTTGAACAAGCAAATGAGTTGCTAAAAACAGCCAACACTAAACAAGATATAATAAATGTATTAAATAAGCTGGACTTGTCTGCGCATGGATCAAAAACCATATTATATTCTGGCATACAAGATATGGATGGTTTTAAAGACTATCTAAAAAAGACCAATCAATATAATAATGTTAGGATGATAGATAAAACGTCGGTAGGCGAATTTTTAGATATCAATAAAAACACGAATTTAAAAATGGCGTTAAAAAGAGTTTTTGGTAAGGGCAATCCAGAATTCGATGTTATAAAAGAATATGGAAAACGTGGTTCCGAAGTCAATAAATTCTTTTACGATGCCGGTAAGAAAGATAGTGGTTTGTGGGATATCGCTTCTAAGCGTTTTGTTGCAGAAACCAAAGGTGAGGTTATAACTTATATAGGAAAAAATGCTAATCCGGATAGAACCTTCTATCAAACTGAACTCCCCGAGCTTCTCAAAAACAAAAATATTACTAAAATCAACGGTATGGACAAAGCAGACTTCGCTTCTAAACTAAATTCCTACGCTACCGATAGAGAAAAACTGAATTTTATAATAAGCGACAGAAAGACAGTGTTGGAAATCACCGGCAAAAGCGATCTATACGAGCTAAATCAAAAAGACTTCGAAACCGCTAGAAAAAATATCAAATATAATGAGATCTTGCATACCAAAACAAAAGATTTGATCGCCTATCAAAA
>NZ_CALEDC010000473.1 GCF_937949835.1 uncultured Campylobacter sp. | reverse complement strand
TTGCAGCGACCGCGTGCTTTTGCAAGTCTAAACCGCAACGTCCAAAGCCGCGCTGTTATAGCAATGTCAAGCGCGCCGCCGCACGCAGCAAAGCCGCAAGATAGCGCGTAAATTTAGAAAATTCAAAGGATAAAAATGAAAGAAATTTCAAAGCAATATCTACTTCGCAAGGCGAAATTCCGCGGAGTTTTAGGCGCCGTGATTTTGCTAGGCATCGGCATAAGCGGCACGGTGGGCGTAAGCGACATAGACGAGGACGCGGTCGCGATTTTTAGAGTTTTAGCGCTGCTAGCGACACTAGCGATATTTTACGACTGCTTCGTTTGCCTAGAAAAGGCACTAGGCGTGCGCTTCGTTAAGACCTATAGGCTGATAGAAAGTATCCCAATCGTCGCGATTTTATGCTACTGCGCCATGGTAGTAGCGCTAAAAGAGGGCGCGATGCTAGGTCTACTCTACACCCTGCTCTACGTCCTTTCGACGTGCACGGCGGTGATAATCTGGGGCGTATTAAACTGCCGCCTAGCCACACTTAGCGGCGTGGATTTATTTAAAATCTACGGCATAGTGGTGTCCGTGACGTGGCCCTGCGAAGCGATATCGGGCGCGCTAGCTAAAATAGGCGTAATCCTCGCGCTGCCGTATCTAATCGCAGCGTCGCTGGTAACGGCGTTTTCGGGGATTTTGCTAATCATAGCGTGGATAAAATTCAACCCCGCAAGGTTATGCGGCGCGGAAAATTCTAGCGAGCTTGACGGCGCCAAGCTAGGCGCGGACGGCGAAAAACTGAGCATTTACAGCAAACTCGCCACTTTTAAGAAATCGGACGCGGACGATGCGAAAAAGCCCGCTTCCAAGGCGAGCGCAGATGATACGACCGCCGCAAGACGCCCGGGCAACCCCGGATTTAAATTCTAACTCTACTCGCAAGACGGAATTTCGCAAAATTTTTAAAATTTAAGGTGCGGAATTTTATCGCGACGCACCAGGCGAAAACACGGGATTTTGATTTAATTTTATCCGCTACGAACGCGCAAAAATTTATGGCAAAATTCCAAGCCGAAATCCGCGATCAATTTAAAATTTTAAGCAGAGGTTCAATCCAAAAATTCCGACGAAGCAAAATCCAAGCCAAAATTCCAGCTGAAATTCTAAAATTCCGATCTAAATCCCTAATCCAGCTTATTTCTAAAAAGCGACGCCGCAAAGCTCAACGTGCCCACGCCGATCAGCAGCAGCGGTACGATGAGATGCCACAGCTCGCCTAGGCCCGCGCCCTCCAGATAGATCCGCCACATGCAGTTGTTGGCATAATACATCGGATCTAGGTGCGCGATGTAGTAAAACCACCGCGGCATCGCGTCCGCAGGCGTTATCAGCCCGCTTATCATAATGCACGGCAGCAGGAACAAAAACGAGCTTACGACCGATTGTAGCGAGGTTTTGCAGACGGTCGAGATCACGAGGCCGATGCCTACGTTGCAGGCGCTAAAGATCGCGATGATCGCAAAAAGATCCGCAAAGCGCCCTCGAAACGGAATTTCAAAGTAAAATACGCAGATCAAAAACAGCGCGAGCCCCTGCGCGATCGCGATCAGCACGGGCGGCACGGCTTTGCCGATCAGCATCTCAAGCGGGTTCGCGGGCGTCATCAGCATCATATCGAAGCTCCCCTCCTCGCGCTCGCGGGAGACGCTAAACGCCGATAGCATCAGCACCTGAATCATCGAAAGCCCCAAAATCATCCCCGTCATGATCGTGTAGCGCGTGATCGTGTTTTCGTTAAAAACATAGCGCGGATTTATGCTGATTAAATTGACAAAATGCTGCGCATTGTATTCCCCCGCTATGGCCTGCACGAAGCCGATGACGGTGTTTGCCAAGGTCGTATTGCGCGAATCCGCGATGATCAAAAGCTCGTGCGTGTCCTTAAAATCGCTGCCAAAATAGATCCCGATGATCGCCTCGCCCTCGCTTACCGCGCGGCGCAGGCAGGTTAGGTCTTTGCAGCCAAGATCTGTTTTAAACATCGGCGTAGCGGCGATCTGCTGTACCAGCGCGGTGGACGTCGCATCGCGGGCGTCGTCCAAAATCGCGTAGCGCACCTGCTCGGGGGTGAAATTCGCGCCGTAGCCGAATATGATCGCCTGCACCAGCACCGGCACGATCAGCACCATGCGCGTGCCCTTGTCGCGAAACATCGCCAAAAATTCCTTTTTTATCAGCGCGCGAATTCGAAGCAGGGATTTTCGCAGAGCGTTCATCGCGCGCCCCTTTTAAATTTAACGGCGCCTTTAAATTTAACGCCATGTTCAAATTTAGCGGCGCGGGCGTGCGGAATGGAATTTAAAGATAAATTTAAACGCACTGCGGGCGCCGATTTAAATTTGCACGGTGCGGGCGTAAAATTTAAAATTCCACGGCGAAATTCTACGTTAAAAGCACCCGTGCTTTTGAAAAACCTCGGCGAAGGCATAGATGAAATGGGGCGAATTTCTTCGCATCGTTCGCGCTCACGTCTAAAGCAAAAAGGCCTTTGAGCCTAAGCCTAAAGCGAGACGACCTTTGAGCCGAAGCCCCCTTCTGCGGGCGTGCCGTCGCGAAAGCCCTTGACGCTGGGGTGCGATTTTAAAAACTCCTTTACCGCGAACGCGAGCTTGCCCGTGCCGATGCCGTGCTTTACGATGATCTCATCAAAGCCCATCACGAGGCTTTGGCTGATGAATTTATCAAGCCTGCTGATTGCTTCCTCGGCGCGCAAGCCGTGCAGATCTAGCACGAGCGACGCGGAGGCGGGCTTTTGCACCTTGATGCTGATATTTTTTGCGGGCGCGGGCGCCGCTTCGCTGCGCTTTAGCTCGCTAAGCGGCACGCGCAGCCTGATGCCGTCGCTTAGCATCAGCGCCTGGGTTTTACTGAGCGATAAAATTTCGCCCTTGATCTTGCCGTATTTTACGCGATCGCCCGCTTTAAAGCTTTGCAGCTCTGGCGCGCTAAATTCGGGCTGCTGCACGGCCCGTGCGAGCTCGTTTGCGCGGTTTATGGCGCGCTGCTTTTCGCGCACGTCGCTTAGGCTCACGCTGCGTTTGGCCTCCGAAATGGCGCGGTAGTATTCGTTTTGCAGCCTTGAAAGCTCGGCTCTCAGCTCGCTTTGCGCGCGCTCGCGCTGATCTTTTAGCGCCTCGCTTAGCGCGTCTAATTTCTCCTCTTTTTGTTGCGTTTGGGCTAGTTTTTGCTTTAGCTCAAGCTCTAAATTTATCGCTTTTGAGATCGCTTCGTTTAGGTTTTCTTTGTTTTCGCCGTAGTTTTTGCGCGCCGCGGCGATCAAATTTTGCGCTATACCGTAGCGCAGCGCGGTTTCAAAGGCGTAGGATTTGCCGATCGTGCCCTTTAAAAACTCATATTTCGGCGCGCTGTTTTTCTCGTCGTAAAGCGCCGCTAGCAGCTCCACGCGCGGATCCTTTGCTAGCAGCATCGCTAGGCGCTTGTGATGCGTGGTGATGATCATCTTCACGTCGCTGCTTATCAGCTGCTCGATCATCGCGCCGTATAAGCTCGCAGCCTCCTCAAAATCGGTACCCAGCTCGATCTCATCGACGCCGATTAGAATTTCTTTGCGCCCGAACAGCTTGCTAAAGGCAACCATCCTGCCCGCGAAGGTCGAGATGTCGTTTTTGGAGTTTTGCGGATCCTCCATTATGAGCTCGAACTCCTTAAAGGTGCCGATGCGGCTGCCGCTTGCGCGAATAGGCATCGGAAGGAGGTATTTGGCTAGCAGCGCCGCGCTTAGAATGCTTTTTAAAAGCATCGATTTTCCGCCCGCATTCACGCCGGTGATGAGTAGAATTTTGCCGCTAAATTCCACGCTCACGCGCTTTGGATTTTTAAGCGCGGGGTGGGCGAAGCTGTCTAGGACGATGTCGCGCGAGGGCTCAGGCAGGATGAACTCATAATCGCTCGCTCTTGCCATCGCGGCGCGCGCAATCAGCGCATCGACCGCGTCGAAGGCGGCGTTTATAAATTTCAGAAAGGCTAAGTTTTTATTAAAAACCGCGCTGATCTGCTTGCAGTGCTCGAATACGATCTGCTCTTTTTTATCCAAAATCGCGCTTTGAGCGGACTTCAGAGCCGAGATCGCATCGGGCAGCACGTAAAAATAGCCTCCGCTTGAGCGCGCTACGACGCTGCCTTTTAGCACGTGATTAAAGCCGCCGCGCACCAGCAGAGCCTCGGTATCGCTTATGTAGTGGATCTGCGTGTCGGCAAGATAGGGCGAAAGGGCTTTGGAATAGATCAGCCTTTTTAGCGTCTGCTCGATCTCGTCACGCTTTATCTTAAACGCCTCGTTCAGCGCGCCGAAGCGCTCGTCTATCGCGTCGCGAAAGCCGCCCTGATCGTCGAAATAATCCTTTAGTTGCGCGATGGGCTGCGGGATCTCGATCTTTGCAAGCCAAGCGGCGAGTTTGCCCTCAAAAGGCTGCTTTTTGAGATACGCAAAGTAACGGACAATCTTGCTAAACTCGTAAATTTCGCTGATATGAAGCACGCCGTGCTTTGAGATGCGCATCAGCGCGTCGTCTAGGTTTGCGACGCTCTCGCACTGCGCCAGATCAAATTTCGTAAGCTCTGAAATTTTTTCAAAATTTAGCTTACTATCGCCGCTTAAAAACAGCGGCTTTTCGCGCGCCAAAAAGCTTTTAAATTTGGCTAGATACTCGCCCAGATCGAGGCGCATAAATAGTTCGTCACTGATCATAAACGCACTCTTTGATCTTGTAGGTTTTGCCCTTAAACTCCGCACCCGCGCTTTTTTTAGCGATGAAAGCGCCCAGCGAAAAGGAGTAGGTGAAGTTCTCTCGCGTCACGATCTGCGCGGAGCCTAGCTCTTTGTCTGCGGCGAAATTTTGCACAGTTTTAGAATTTTGCGCTGTAGGGCCTTGCATAGAATTTTGCTCGGCTGCGTTAAAATTCTGCGCTGAGCCTTGGGGATCGGAGGTTTGCGTGTCGTCTCGTTGCGCGGAATTTTGTGAGACAGCGCTTCGCATACCTTCTTGGCGTACGGAATTTTGCGGCGTGCGATTCTGCGTATCGTTCTGCTGCGTAGAATTTTGCGAAGTAGGGCTTTGTGCGGAATTTTGTCCGCCCGAGACGGCGCCGTTTATTTGCGCGACCGAAGCCTGCTCGTTCGTTTGAGCGGTTGAGCTTTGCGCGGCAGAAGCGGTCTTATCCTGCGCGTTTAAATTTGCTTCGCCGGCTTGCACGCCCAAATTTTTCGCATCCTCGCCGTATTTTTCGGGAGAGGAATTTGCCGAGCCGCGAGCTTCAGAAGCGAAATTTATCGCGCTGCCGCATCTTAATCTGGCGCCTGCGTTAAATTTAAACACCATCTCCTCCTCAAGCTTAGCGGAGCGCTCGCTCGCGCTTTCATAAAAATACGCTCCCGCGCACAGCAGCACGATCAGCGCCGTGGCGATGATTTTGGCCCTTTTGCTTAAAATTTCGTCCCGCACGAAAAAGATCGCCGCGATAAATAAAAATGCGAAAATAAACACCAAAAATCTCAAATTTTATCCTTGCCCGCCCGTAGCGGAGTTTGTCTAATAAATTTGGCGAGAGCTTTCAAGCTTAAAATTCTCCGCGCAGTTGATAGGTGATGTCGCCTGCGCCAAATCCGATCACGAGCCCGTCGTTTATGATGTGGCGTACGCCGAAAATATCGCTAAATTCTATCTTCTCGCCGTTTCTAAAGACCCGCTCGGTAAATAGTGCCCCGAGCCCCTTAAACTCCTCTTTCAGATCGATGCCGTTGTTAGGCTCGCCCGCGGCGTAAACAGGCAGTACGACTAACTCCTCCACGCCCGCAAAGCACTCCTTAAAAGCGTTTAAATTCGCCTTAAGCCTGCTGAAGCGGTGCGGCTGAAAGATCGCCGTGATCTTGCTAAGACCTAGCAGGCTAGCGTATTCGCGCGCGCTTTGCAGAGTCGCTCTGATCTCGGTGGGGTGGTGGCCGTAGTCGTCGATGAGCACGAAGTTTGGGGTGGCGCACAGGATGTCAAAGCGCTTTTTGATCCCTTTGTAATTTAGTAAATTTTTGCGGATCTGCTCTAGTCCCGTCTCGCACGCAGCGGCTAGGATCGCTAGCGACGCATCGATCGCGATGTGCCTTCCGAGCCCGTAAACCTCGAAGCGTCCAAGCTCTTTTAGATTAAAGCTCATAAACGGCTGATGATCGCGCAGCAGCACCTTCAGATCCGTTATGTCGCGCGAAGGAAAGAGCTTGATACAGCCGAGCTTTATCGAGCTTAAAAACTCATCCTCGGCGTTTATCACGCGGATCTTGGCGCGCTCCAAAAAGCCGCGATACGCCGCGTGAAATTTATCCAAATCGTTGTCGTAATGATCCATATGTTCGGGCTCGGCGTTGGTCACGACCGCGACGTAGGGGTTGGAATTTAAAAAGCTTGAATCGCTCTCGTCGGCTTCGAAGATGATGTTTTCGCTGTTTTCGTATTTCATATTCGAGCCGAACTGCTTGGAGATCGCGCCGATGATGACCGAGCCGTTTATCAGCGCCGAGGTTATCGCGCTCGTGGTGCTTTTGCCGTGCGCGCCGGCGACTGCGAAGACGCGCTTGTCTTTTAGCACGAAGGGCAGGGCCTCCTTGCGCGAGAGGCAGACGATACCCTTTTTGCGCGCGGCTTGCAGCTCGACGTTGTCCTCTTTGATCGCGGCGGAGTAGATGACGATCTCCTGATCTTTGATCGCCGAAGCGTCGTGCGGAGTGATGATATCCATGCCGTCCGCTCTTAGCTTGTAGGTCGTCTCGCTCTCTTTGATATCCGAGCCTGAGATGATAAAATTTTTCTCGTGTAAAAATCTCGCTAATGCGGAGATGCCTATGCCGCCGATGCCGATAAAATGAACCTTTTTCACCTTTGTCCTTAAATAATATAATAGATAGTTATGTTTAAATTTTTAAATCCCACGTCTACGAAATTTAAAAATTTAAACCATTTTGTGCGCCTTGAAATTCGCCTTTAAATTTTACGAGCTCACGGCGTCGGGCAGCCCCGTCTCGCTACTTTCGAAAGCGCTTTTAAAATTTGAGCGCTCGAAATTTGCCGTTTTGAATTTCGCCTTTTAAAATTTAGCGTCCAAA
>NZ_CALEDC010000472.1 GCF_937949835.1 uncultured Campylobacter sp. | reverse complement strand
GATCTGTAATCGTAGCTGAAATCTTTCGGCGAGTAGTAATTAAGCGTGTTGCCGTCCACTTCGCCGTAAGGATAGCCGAAATTATTGATCGGAAACTGCGCCGGACGTGGGCTTAGCGTGAAGTCCCTGCCGTAGTTAAAGCCGATCCAGCACATCTCCCAGTTGCCGAATAAATACTCGCGGATTTTAGCGAGCTTGCTGTCGTCGTTGCTTAGCTTCTCGCCCAGCCGCACCTTCGTAACATCTGCGGGATCGACCGGGATCCAGCCGTGGCCTTTTAGATAAAATTCCGCTCTGCAGTGCTGTGCGCCCGAGATATGGCTGACGCCGTCTTTAGGTGCGGCGCCCATTTGAGCGCTAAATCTCGACGCGCCGACGCGGATGCCAAACATCTCTCTTGCGGCGATGCCCTGCGCGCGGCAAAGTGCAACGAAAACGCTATTTATGTCGGTGCATTTGCCGCTTAGCTTGCCGCTGCTTAAAATTTGCTTCACGTCCCCTAGCCCGCAGCCTAGCACGCTGTTATCGCGCTGCATAGTGTTTGCCACCCACGTATAAATCGCGCGCGCCTTTTCCAGATCACCCTTGATGCCGCCTGCGATCTCGTCTGATTTTTGCTTGACGACGCCGTCGATTTGAATCTGCGTGCTAGGCTCTAAAAACTTCGCTACCTCGGGGTTAAGCTTTTCGTTCGGATTAAATTTTACCTTGCTAAAGTCGGTGTTTCGCTCAAAGGTCTCGACGCTAAATTTAATGTTTAGCGTGGGCTTTGCCACACCGACGTAGCCGGCATAGAGCGTCGGAATTTCGCCATAGTCCACGGACGGATCGTTGAAATTGCCGTCAAATTTTACGTCGCTTACCTTTTGATACTCCGTGATAAGAGGAAGCGGTATCCAAAGCCGCGTCTGCTTACCCTTCTCCAAAATTTCGTGATTTAGCGATAGCCCGAAAGCTCTCTTTTTGCCAATGACTTTTTCCCCGCCCAAAATGGTACTCGGAGTTGCCATAACGGCGCCTAAAATCGCAGTGTTTCTTAAAAAATCGCGTCTTTGCATGGAAATGCCTTCAAAATAAAATGGCTAAGCCTTAGCCCTAATTACGCGTGGATTTTAGCCTTTTGCGGCTTTGAAATCGCTAAATTTAAAATTCTGCAAGCCGTAAATTTTAAAATTCTATCCATATTTAAAATTTCAAAATTTTGCTCGCTTTAAAATTTCAAAATTTCGCCGCCATGTCGCTCACGAAATTCTAAAAAATTTTAAAATTCCACGCCAAATAAGGCGCGGAATTTTTTTCCAATGCAGACGCGGCAGCACGTAGATTAGGCGCGCTTTTGCACATCCGCCCAAAGTCGTCTAGCGGGAAGCCTTTCTTGTATACCTACTCAAAAAGCTCAAGTAGTTCGACATGCCGCATAGCAAAACGCGAACCGCTACAACTCTTTCGATCTGTAATCGTAGCTGAAATCTTTCGGCGAGTAGTAATTAAGCGTGTTGCCGT
>NZ_CALEDC010000471.1 GCF_937949835.1 uncultured Campylobacter sp. | reverse complement strand
CTAAAGCCGCACATCGCGTCTTTTATGCGGTGCGAAAGGGTATTTATCACGCACCAAAAGTTCATTATCTTGCGTCCGTGCAGGCGGGATTTGGGCGCGCTTTCGTCATACACGGGAGCGGCGCAGATCAGCGCGGCGGGCTGCTTTGCCGCAAGCGCCAAAAACTCCTCGCATCTGCTTACGTCGTGCTGAAAGTCCGCGTCGATCTGAAAGGCGTGCGTAAATCCAAGCTCCTTCGCCCACGCTAGCCCGTCGCACACGGCAGCGCCTTTGCCGCCGTTTTGCGCGCGGGTGTAAATTTGAGCCGCAAGCCCCTTTAGCGCGCTTTTACTCGCCTCGTCGCTACCGTCGTCCACGATCAGCACGGGCGCGATGGGCGCCAGGGCGCTTACGAGCTCGGCGATGCGCGCGGGGTGGTTGAAGTAGGGCAGCAAAAACGCGGGCTTAAAGGCAAATTCTTCCACTGGCGCAGACCTTGTCGTTTGAAATTTCAAAGCGGAGTTTGCCGCTTGCTTCGGTGATTTTGATTGAAATTTCATCGCCCGGGCGGATAAAATTCGTAAATTTTAAATTTTCTATCTTTTGCGTGCCGTCTAGCTCGTAGCCAAGGGCTTTTGCGCAGATCAATACGAAGCGAAGCTGCATAAACGCGGGTACCAGCGCAAATCTCGCAAAGTGTCCGTCAAAATAAAAGTCGCTGGCGCGCACCTTCGCGCGAAACTCATTCTCCGCGTTCCGCTCGAAAACGGGCACCTCGTAGCGCTGCAGGGCGCTTAAAAAGTCCTTTTTGCTTAGCTTGCCCTGCTCGTTAAAAGGCAGCTTGCTTGCGATCTTAAAATAGCGCAAAATCGCGCCGAATTCGGGCTTCAAAAAGGCCTTCAGCTCGTCCGTGACGCCCTTTTTGCCGCCTACGCGAAATGCCTGCTCGCCGCGCTCGCTAAGCTTGATAAGAGCTACGGCGCGGTCGCGCTGCGGGTGCAGATCGATCCTGCATTCGCCGATAAATTCGTGCGAGCGAAGCTTGGCTTCGAGCAGATCGAGGCTCACGCGGTTTTCGTTGATTTTGACGGTGCGATCGCCGCGCCCCAAAAGCCTGATCTCATCTGCGCGTACATAGCCGAAATCGCGGCTTTCAAAGTACTCGCACCAAGGCGAACTGATCGTAAACTCGCCCGTTTGCGAAAATTTGTCGGCGGACCGCTTTGCCGCAAATTTATCGCAAAGCCCCTCTGTCTGCGTAAATTTACCGTCGTGTTTCGTCACAGGGCTCGATGCGGAGCTGTTTTCCTGGCCGGCCGCGGTTTTATCGCTAACATCTGCATTAAATTTAGACGCCTGCTCGCCCAAGCGGTTTGTGTCTTGCCCGTCTGTATTTTGCCCGTCCGTACAGCGCGTTTTGGGCTTTGCCGCAGAATTTTTGTCGCAAGAGCTTGCCGCAAGATCGAAGGGCTTGCTCTCGCGTTTCGCCGCGCCGTTGCTACCAATATCCGTGCGGATCTGCACGCTAACGGGAGCGAATTTTTTAAGCCCCGCGCCCTCGTTGCAAGCGATCACGCCCGTTTCGCTGGAGCCGTAAATATCGACGATGCGGGCACTGCTAAGCGCGCGCAAATTATCTCGGATCGCAGGACTTAGCGGCGCACCCGCGCTAAAAATGGTGCCTAA
>NZ_CALEDC010000470.1 GCF_937949835.1 uncultured Campylobacter sp. | reverse complement strand
TTGCGCCTATTTTTTACAATTGGAATATCGCCGCAAAAAAACTTTATAGTTTAAGCATGACAAAAGCATCTATTGGCATATATTCGCTTTTTATAGGCTTTGTCTTCCACTAGGAGCTATCAAATTAAAATTGGTAATAATACATTAATTTTTTAAATTTTCGGGTAAAATCTCTTGGATTTTAGTGCTAATTGAGATTTCATATTTTATCATACCCGTAATCTCGATCTTTTTGTAAAAATCCTTCCACAAAACACAATCTAAAAACGAATACCTTGTCCCTTCATAATTCCCTATTTTTCGACCCCTCAAAACATCCGCAATATCAGATTTTACCATTCTCTATCACCAAGCCTTTTCGATAAGAAGCGATGATGAATAGAGCCTCGTGAGAACAACGAGGTCTCGGAAAAAGCAACAAAGCTTCCTACCATTTTTTATTCTCCCGTTATAATAGACTGGTAATATTTAAATTCACCACAAAATCTATCACAAAGGAGCAGATGTGCATTATGAAAATTTTAAAAGCGAAGCACGATAAAAAAAGAGTAGATAATGCGCTTAAATGACTTTATCGAGATCTGTTTAAAAGTCGGATCGTCTTTAATTTTAGAAAAAACCTTCATAACTGCTTGTCCTTTAAAATTTAATATAGTTTCATAGGACAAATTATAAAAGTTTCCAAAGAGTTTAACAAGCTTAAGAACTACTATACATTTTTTAATATATAGTAGTTTCTCTTAAACTACCTGTATAATCTATCGTTTTTAGTATTTGAAATTTTTTTGAAAAAATTTGAAAAAGCCGTAAAACAGGGCTTTTAAAAAAATCAAAAAACTAAAAATAGGGGGGAAATTTGATGGGTGGTGTCCCCGACAGGATTCGAACCTGTGGCCTCAAAATTAGGAATTTTGCGCTCTATCCTACTGAGCTACGAGGACAAAATCGGCAATTTAATCGCCGATAATATTCATAACATCGTCTAGTTTTTTGTGAAGATCTTTGTCGTTGATGGGCTTTGTCATAAAGTCATAAGCACCCTTATTTAAAGCCTCTCGTTTAGCGGTCTCGTCCGTCGTAAGGACGATGACGGGGATATGAGCTATACTTTCTCTAGCGTGAAGATTATCTAAAAATTCCAGCCCATTCATCACAGGCATTACGATATCTAATAAAATCAAATCAACGGGCTGAACTTCGAGTACGGCAAGGGCGTCCAAGCCGTTTTTGGCTTGGAGTATGGTTTGGAATTTGCCGTATTTTTTTAGCATAACTTCAAGTAGCTTTAAATTTATAGCGTCGTCATCAACCGTTAAAACTTTCAAATCTCTCATTTAAGACCTCATCCTTATATATATTTTTGTGCGAGTTTCTCAAGACCCGACTTGGTGATATTGTAACTAGCGACTTCGCTAAATAGTGGATTTTCATCGTTGTCGTTAGAAAACAGAACTAGCTTAGTCGCAGGCGCTTTTCGGCGTAAGCTCTCTAACGCCGCTAAGTCTAGCCCTGCTAGCTTTTTATCAATCAAAACAAGCTTATAACTACCCGTAGCCGCCATAGAAATAAGCTGGTCGAAATTGCCCGCAATTTCTACGTCTTTATACTGATGTTTTAATATGCTGGCAAAAATTTTACTTTCCATAATGTTTGCCTTGCATATAAGTATATCTTTTGTCGGCACACGCGCACCCTTAGCTTTCACTACGTCATCGGAAACTATGCTTTTTTTAGGAACTAGCTTCATTATCGTCTTTGGCACTTTGACAGTTTTAATGACCGTCTTAGGCACTTGGCGTTTGACAAGCTTTTTAACCAGCTTCTTTGTAGTTCCACCGGCTGGCGCTGCATCAGATCGTTTATCGCCGATAAAATTATCTAGCATTTGGGCTAAGATATCCTTTTTGATCGGCTTGGTGCAGTATTCGTCAAGCCCTGCTGCCATAAATTTCTCTCTATCGCCCTTTAGCGCATTGGCAGTAACAGCCACGATCGGGATGTGGCGGAGATTATTCTCGTGCTCGTATTGTTTGATCTGTTTTGTAGATTCGATACCGTCCATAACAGGCATCGAAATATCCATAAATATGAGATCATAGTCGTTATTGGCTTTTCTGGCTTCCAGCGCCAAAAGTCCGTTTTCGACTATCGTCAAATTCATATTAAAGCTATTTAACGTATGCTTCATAAGCTTTTGATTGATCTCATTATCCTCCGCAATAAGGATTTTGGCGTTATATTTTCTATTGACCAAAGGTACATTTTCATCGGCAGGATTTCGCTCTACCGGCACTTCAACCTCTTCTTCGACTTCGACATCCTCTTCGACCATAATGGTTTCTTCCTGTTGCTCGTCTTCGTATACGGTAACGGGCACCTCGACCATCTCCTCTTCCTCAGGCTGCGGGATAACTACCGGTTCGACTTTTACGCTAACAGGCTCAATCTCAGGCTCTTCGACATGGTCGTTTTGAGTAGCAGGCTCCACCTTCGGAATATCTACAGGCTCTGGCTCAATACTCGGCTCTTCGGTAGGGATATTTTGAGCCGCTGGTTCTACTACTGGCGTTACCGGTTCAGACTCGATATTTGAAGGTCCCTGTTTAACCTCTTCAAGTTTTGGCTCGATAGGTTTTAGTTCAGGCTCAATTGCTACCGGCTCTGGCTCAACTGCGATAGATTCTGGTTCAATTATCTTTTTAGTTGGAATTTCAGGTTCTGAAAGTTTAACATTTGAAATTTCATCTTCATGAGCAGAAACACTTGAAGTATCAGGCTTCGAAGCTTTAGCGATAGGAATTTCAGGCTCAGTTTTAACGGCTACAGGAATTTCTTCTTCTACGCTTGGATTTTCAACCTTTTTAACAGGCTCTTGCGCTTTGACGCTCGGTTTGATATCCGAAAGATCGATATCTATATCAGGAATTTCAATCTCAGCCTTAGGCGTCTCAACCTTAGCCTTTGGAATTTCTACTTTCGCAGGCTCAGCCCTTACTTCTTCTTCCTCTTTTTTAATCTTAGGAAGCTCTATTTCGATATCAGAAAGATCGATGCTAGGAGTTTCGGCTTTAGGAGCCTGGGTCTGCGTCGCATGTGTTTTGAGTCCCACAAAATCATCAGGAATTTCCAAAGAAATAGGCTCATCGATATCGGTCTGGGCATCCTTTGTGCTTGAAGGCTCTACTTTTGGCTTTTCTGCGTGCGGGATTACTATTTCAGGAATATCAATATTGATCTTTGGTGATTCAGGCTCTGTCTTTTCAATCTTGATATCACTCATAGGCTCGATATCTATAGGCTTAATGACCGGCTCTTCTGCTTTAGGAGCTTCTTTTTTGAGCTCTTGAGCAATACTAGGCTTACTAACAGCCTCCTCTTTATGCGCAGAATGAGCCTCGGCATCATGCGTACGTCTTCTGCTTTGCAAGATAGCGCGTAGCTCGTCTGCCGACGAAGTAGTAGCATGTCGTAATTCATCGAGCTTGTTGATGATAGGCCTTTCTTTTACTACCGGCTCTTCCATAATCATTTCATCAGCGACGATAGGCTTTTCTACCTCGGCATCCAGCTTAATCTCATGCGTCTGTGGAGCAAAATCCGATCTACTTAGAGCAATTCCGGATTTTGAAATTTTATCTAGCGTCTTAACGAATTTAGTTAAGTTAAAAGGCTCTGTGAGGGTAAAAATTTTAGAATTTGAAATACTAATACTTTGAAGCTCTTTTGGCTTAAGAGTCAAGATCGTAGGCATACTCAATATATCGCTAACCTCGCCGTAATTCTTAAATCTAGTGATAAGAGCGTCATATTTGTTATTATTTTGCGCTGAGCGGAACTGTGCGTTCGTATTAAATATCGAAATTTTACCGCCTAGCTTGCTGATATAATTTTTAACGATATCATTATACATCGTATCGGCGCTATCGGCTAAAAGCGCGAAATTTAATCCTTTGATGCTTTCAAATACTGCGTCCGCATCAGTCTTTTGAGTCTCTTTAAAAGCAAGGGTGAAGTAAAATCTAGTACCCTTTCCTACGGTAGATTTAACCTGAAGCTTACCGCCCATCATCGCTACGTATTTCGACGAAATCGTAAGTCCAAGACCTGTTCCGCCGTATTTGCGTGTGATCGTAGAGTCAGCCTGAGAGAAGGCGTTAAATACATTTGCGAGCTTATCTTCAGAAATTCCAATGCCGGTATCTTCTACGCTAAACGTTACGATCGCCTCTCCCGGAGCTTTGCTAGGCTCCCTTAAAA
>NZ_CALEDC010000469.1 GCF_937949835.1 uncultured Campylobacter sp. | reverse complement strand
CACTGCAAGTTTGCTATGAAATTTAGCGCATTGTTTTTAGACCGCTTTAGCGCTAAATTTTAAAATTCCGCAGCGTGATCAGACGCGACTGCGCTACGGCGTCTTTGCTACGCGCACCGATCGCCATGCAGGTTGCCGCGTGGGTTAACGCGGTCGCGCCGAAGGCTGATTGCGGTCGTCGCATGCTCCTATCCAGACATAAAATTCCAAGCGCGATTTTTGACAGCCGCCATGGCCGCTCGCGGATCGCCGCAAGTTCGCTATGAAATTTTGCCCGTTACTTTTGGACTGCTTCAGCGTCAAATTTTAACTTCCACGCTATCCATCCGCTTTGCAAAATTTAAAAATTTAAAATTTTTAGCTGATTGAGCGCGATCACTACGATCGCGACTGGCGCCACGAAGCGCAGTAGCACGAAATACCACAGCTTAAAGCCCATTCGTCCCATATATGGGCGCAGTAGAATTTCGACGGCTCGTTTTTTGATCACGAACCCTACGAAAATCGCCACAATTATGCCGCTAAGAGGCATTAAGATATTCGAGGTCAGGTAATCAAGCACGTCAAAAAAGCTCTTGCCACCTAGGCTAAAATACTCGCTCGTGCCCCCGTAATAACCCAAAATGCAGCATATCCCTAAAACATACGTCACGGCAAAAACTAAAAGCGAAGCGCGCTTGCGGCTTAGCTTGCGGGAGTTTACGAGATAATAAATCGCAGGCTCCAGCATCGAAATTGCAGAAGTAATCGCCGCAAATAATAGCGAGGTGAAAAATAAAAAGGCTAGGATGTTTCCGATCGCACCGAGCTTTGAAAAAAGTACCACCAGCGAGACAAACACTAGCCCTGGGCCTTGCGCTTTGGGATCGCCGCCGAATTCAAAGATGAAAGTAAAGACGATAAGTCCCATCATCACGCCGATTAGGACATTAATGCAGACGATATTTATGCTTGAGGTTAGGATATTGGTGCGCGCAGGCAGGCTTGCAGCATAGGTTATAATCGTAGTAACGCCAAGCGAAAGCGTAAAAAACGCAAGTCCTAGCGCCGAAAGAACACTATCCTTATTAAGCTTGGAAAAATCTGGCACTAGCAAGAATTTTGCGCTACGTCCGAATCCATCGAAACTCGCGGCGTAAATTAGCATTAAAACCAGCAAAACAAATAGCGCGGGCATCATCCAGACATTCAGCCGCTCGATGCCACTTTTGACACCTTTAGATACGATGAAAAAGCAAAACGCCGACGCTATGGTAAAGCACACCGCCACGCTTAAAAAGTCGCTACCTAAAAGTGCGTTAAACGCTGCGCCGCTTTCATCTATACTTTTTGGCAGATAAAAAGCGCTTGAGACCACGTATTTTAGGATCCAGCCCATTACGACGCTGTAAAAAGCATAGATCAAAAGCGCACTAATCATAAAAAATCCCGCGTATTTCCATGCGCCTTTGTATGAGGGTGCGAGCTTTTCAAATGCGCGCACTGGATCACTTTCGCTTAGCCTGCCGATGACGATCTCGGCTAAAAAAATCACGAAGCTAACCAAAAGCGTCAGCAAAAGATATAGCAAGATAAATGCGCTGCCGCCATTGGTGCCTACTAAAGTGGGGAATTTCCACGCATTACCGAGCCCTACGGCGCTGCCTGCGACTGCGAGAATGAAGCCGATTTTGCTAAATTTATCATTCATATTATGCCTTGTAGCGGAATTTGAAAGGGCAATATTAGCAAAATCTAGCTTAACTCGCCAAGCTAGCCGAGTGGAATTTAGGCAAACCCGCTATAATGCCGCGAATTTTAAAGGAGATAAAATGAAATCGATAAAAGAAGTGATGCTCTCTCGCCACAGCTGCCGTAAATTTTGCAGCTATAAACTAAATAGCGAGCTCGTGCGCGAGATACTTGATCTTGCGCGCTTAAGTCCCAGCTCATGCGGATTAGAGCCTTGGAGGATGATGATAATCTCGGATCCTTGTGAGATAAAAGAGCTTTCTGTAGCCTGCAACAGCCAGCCGCAAGTAGCTGAGTGCTCGCACGCCGTGATTTTAATCGCGCGTAACGATCTGCGCGTGGGCGAAGCGTATTTAGAGCGCACCGTCCGCCGTCGTGCAAACACTTCGCAAAAATATGAAGCTGCGATGAATTATTTCTGCGCGAAATTTGCGGACTTAGACGACGAAGCGCTGATGAACTACGCGACCAAGCAGCTTTATATCTTAGCGGCAAATATCGCTAATATCGCCGAGGGCTTTGACGTGCGCTCGTGTATAATGACCGGCTTTGACGCCGCGGCTTTGGAAAAATTCTGCGCTTTAGAGGCGAAATTTCGTCCTGCGATCATTGTGGCTTTGGGGCGTGGTGAGCCTAGCAAATATCCGCACACGCGCTACGAGCTAGATGAAATTTTAATCTCTCGCGGCGGCAGCGAAAAAAGATAAAATGGGTCACTTCTGCTTGCAAAGCTAGGCGCGAGCTTTGTTTATTAAAAGCGTCGTTTTGCGAAATTTTATCGGTTTAAAAGTGCGATAGCGTTAAAATGCGCTTAAAATTTCAAAGGATAATCATGCAAGTCAAACTTCTAAATTTCACTCCGCTTTGGGTCTGCTCAAATGCGATA
>NZ_CALEDC010000468.1 GCF_937949835.1 uncultured Campylobacter sp. | reverse complement strand
CTAACGAGATTAGTTGTACTGCGTACATTATCTGCCGTATTCTGTACAATATGCTAAAAGTTACTACGAAAGGTTCGCATGCCCATATTTACTGCGCTCGCCCATGCATGATGCCCCATGTGTACTGGCGCGCTACACTAGATAAATTGAAACCGAGTTTGCACTAAATTTGAACTCAAGTTACCGCCATGTCGTAAATCTGCTGAGATTAAATTTAAAGAAAAGATCTGATCTTAATTTAAATCTAGGCGCAAAAGGGTAAAATTTAATAAGACCCCGCAAATTTATCTTAAAATTTAGCGAGATCAAATTTGGGTTTACGCTGCAGGCACGCTATTTTCGGCGTGAGTATCGTCAGAGTCTTTGGGCCTTAAAAGCCACTGCTTTGCAAAGATCAGCACGTATATCGCAGTGCCGATACCATAACTTGCGTATTCGCTCGGGATAAATTCTATGAATTTCGCGCAGATATTAGGCACCAGCATTAGCGGCGTTATTAGCAGCAATAGTAGGCGCTCTACCATATTGCACTTGGTTACAAACCAACCCTGCAGCGAGGAGCTGAAGGCAAACATGCCCACGATCGCCGTGGCAAAAATCAGCACGATTTGCAATGGATCGCTGATCCAAACGATGCTCTTTGAATCCATCGGATCGCCTATGCTTTGGATCAAAAGCAGCTTATTGTTGAAGAAAAACGCAAACGGAAGCACCGCGGTGCGCAGATCATACACGAAGCCCTGAAGTCCCACAGTTACCGGATTTGCCTTTGCGATACCCGCCGCAGCGTATGCGGCAATGCCTACCGGAGGGGTATCATCGGCTAAAATTCCAAAATAAAATACGAAAAGATGCACCGCGATCGCAGGGATCAAAAAGCCGTTTTTGCCCGCTAGTATCAAAATCACCGGTGCAATAAGGCTTGAAACGACGATATAATTCGCCGTCGTAGGAAGTCCCATGCCCAAAATCAGGCTCATTATCGCAGTCATCAGAAGTATCAGTACTATGCTGTTTCCTGCGACTGCTTCTACGAGCTCTGAAAGAACCTGCCCCAGCCCGGTAAGCGAGATCGAGCCGATGATGATGCCCGCTAGCGCGGTGGCAACGGCTACTGTGACCATGTTTTTAGCAGCACCTACCATAGCCCAAAAGATATCGACAAAGCCGACGATAAAATCGGACTTGCCAACTTTTTCGCCAAATATCGTTTTCTTTGCGGGCTCTTGTACGATCATTATTAAAAATAGCACGCAGATCGAGTTAAACGCCGCAGAGATCGCGCTTTCTTTTAGAATCAATAGAGTAAAAAGAAGCACCAAAATCGGGATTATGTAATGAATTCCGCTAAATATAATTTTTAGCTTTGAAACCTTGGCGTAATCGCGGCTACCGTGAAGCCCCAACTTGCAGCTTTCCAGATGCACGATGAAAAATAATCCCGCGTAGCAGACGAAAGCGGGGATCACCGCCGCGATCATTACGTTGGTGTAGCTCATACCCAAAAATTCCGCGATGATAAACGCCGCAGCGCCCATGATAGGCGGCATAAGCTGCCCGTTTACGCCTGCGGCGACCTCGATAGCGCCCGCCTTAGTGGCGGTAAGCCCCGCTTTTTTCATAAGCGGGATCGTAAAGGTGCCCACCGTCACAACGTTTGCGGTCGAGCTGCCGCTTACCATTCCAGTTAGCCCGCTGGCAATTACGCTAGCCTTGGCGGGTCCTCCGCGGAAGCGACCTAAAATCGCAAACGCTACGTTTATAAAATACTGCCCCGCTCCGGCTCGCTCCAAAAGCGCGCCGAATAGCACGAACAGATAGATGAAGCTGGTGCTGACCCCTACCGGTACGCCGAATACGCCCTCCGTCGTTAAAAACATATGCCCTGCAAGCAGTTCAAAGCTTGCGCCGCGGTGCGCAATGATATCGGGCATATAAGGACCGAAGTAGCAATACAGAAGAAAGGTAAAAGCGATAATGCCAAGCGCTGGTCCCATCATACGACGACCTGCTTCAAAGAGTATGAAAATTCCGATAAAGGCCGCTACGATATCTCTGGTTAGATAATCTCCCTGGCGTTGCGGCTGCGATAACTCCACAAATTCTATCGCAGGATATAGGATAGCGGCGACTCCG
>NZ_CALEDC010000467.1 GCF_937949835.1 uncultured Campylobacter sp. | reverse complement strand
GCGTCGCGCAACCCCGTATCGCTACTTCCAAATCCGCTTTTAAAATTTAGCGATCTAAATTTACCTTTAGAATTTCGTCTTTTAAAATTTGAGCGTCCGAAATTCCGCGCTCAAAACTCCGCTTTGAAACGGAAGCGCTTAAAATTTTATGGCTCAAACTCGCCGTTAAAGCCTCGCGGCGAGCGGGGCGCCGCCGTGCCTGCCGCATCGTATCGTGCACCGAAGCCGCGTAAATTTCGGTAAATTTCATCGCGTTCATCGCACGCCAAACTATTTAAATTTACGCTTAAAATTTTGCCGCTTAGGCTCCGCGGTAAAATCTATTCGCCGCTTTGCGCTTTAAATTTAGCCGATAAATTTACCCGCATAAATTTAAAATTTCGTCGAAATTTTAAATATCGGTGCGCCCGTTGATCGCCTTTATTAGCGAGAGCATATCGACGTTGTCTAAGCTTACGCCCGTAGGCACGCCTTGAGCGAGCTTGGTAAATTTCAAGCTTAGATCCGCGAGCTTGTCCTCGACGTAGAGCATGATCCCGTCGGAGTTGATGCCTGGCGTCAGCGCAAATATCAGCTCGCTCGCGCCGTTTTGGCTCACCATCTCGCGTAGCGCCGCGATTTTATCTTCGTCAGCGGCGTCTAGCACGAAGTAGCGGCCGTTGTAAATTTTATTGCTCTCTAAAATAAAGATATCTTTTGGGTTTTCGACGATGCAAATTTTATCGCTCTCGCGCTCCTCGTCGGCGCAGTATTCGCAGATCTCGCCCTCGCATACCGCACCGCAGATGCGGCATCTGTGCAGTCCGCGCACCGCCTCTTCGATATTGTGCGCTAAATTTAGCCCTAGGAAGGAATTTTGCACGCTTACGTAGTAGGCAAAGCGCAGGGCGGATTTTTTGCCCACGCCCGGAAGCTTTTCAAAGCTCGCGACGAGCTCTTCGAATTTGTCTGTGCCGCTCATATGGCGCCCTTCGGCGAAAAGACGATCGAGAAGTAGTGCGTGCCGTCGCTGTAATTGTACTCGAAGCGGAATTTATGTAGCTCGCAAATTTTATCGATGATGTAGAGCCCAAGCCCCATGCCGGTGGCTTTCTCGTCTTTATTTCTAATGAAAGCCTGCTTATAGTGCTCGAATGATTTTGCAAGCGCTGCGCCGCGGTTGGCGACGCTTACTTTATTTTCGTCGCAGATGATGCGGACTTTTTTATCGCTGGAGTATTTTAGGGCGTTATCGATTAAATTTTTAATCGCTAGTGCAAATAGCCCGAAATCCACGTTTATCACCGCGTCGCACTCGATATCCGTGCTGATGAGCTCGTCCCAGTTATCGAGCATCGACATATCTTTTACTTGTTCTAAAATGAGGCTGAAATGATAATCCTGATAATTTAGCGAGTAGCTTTTTGAGAGCAGTTGCTCGATTTTAGCAAACTCGTTGATTAAAATTTCAAGCCGCTCAAAGACATTGACGAGCCGCTCTTTTTGTGTTTCGTCATCGAGCATTTCGGTGATGAGCCTGCCCTTGCCGATCGGGGTTTTAAGCTCATGCATGATGGTGCGTAAAAACAGCTGACGCGAGCGAATGAGCTCTTGAATTTTAGCGATTGCGTTGTTAAATTCCTGTGCGACCTGCCCGATCTCGTCCTCGCTATGCGTGGCGGCTAAATTTACGTCCAAGTTGCCCTGGGCGAATTTTTTGATATTTTTGCTTAGTTTTTTTAGCGGCGTAAAACTTCGCACGATCGATAAATAAAGCGAGATCAAAACTGCCATCGTAAGCAGAAACCCGACCCAGAGCGGATCGTTTAAATTCTTCGTGCCGAGGCTTTCGAAAACCACGACGAAAGAGTTGTTTTTGATATTTAAAAACAGTGAATTATTATACTCGACCGAGCTAAACTCGCCGATAGAAGTGTCTTGGACGAAAAAAATTTTACCGCTCGTGATGATGTTTTGGATGATATTTTTGTCTTTTACAAGCTCCAAGCCATAGCTGGAGAAGTAGCGCTCAATATCGCTGGGAGGGGCATTACGCTTGTATAGCTCAAGTAGATTATTGACCGCGTTTATTTGATTAGCCTGCATGCTACCTAGAGCTCTATTCATCTGCATCCGTGCGAACGTGATAAAAAGCACGCAGACTAAGATGATCGCGATTACAAAAAAAACCGAAATTTTAGTGATTAAGGAGTGTTTCATCCGATGAGCTTGTAGCCGATACCGCGAACCGAAAAGATATGCTTAGGTGCTTTGGAGCTGTCGCCGATTTTGGTGCGTAGGCGTCCTATGATGACGTCTAAGCTCTTTGAATCCTTATCTTTTAGGCTCTTACAATGGTACACGAGCTGCTCGCGAGATACCGAAAAGCTATGCTGTTTGATTAGGTATTCTAAAATTTCATACTCCGCAGGCGTTAGCACGAGCGATTCCTCGCCGAAGTAAATTTCATGGCGCTTGTCGTCGATACGAAATACGCTATCCGTGGCGGTTTCTTCCTTCTCGCTAGCTTTTTTATAGCGGCGGATGAGGCTCATGATGCGCGCGTGCATCTCTTTTGGATCATAAGGTTTCGGTAGGTAATCGTCCGCTCCGATCTGAAGGCCCACTACGCGATCGCTCACGTCGCTTCTAGCCGAGCTGATGATGATCGGGATGTCGTATTTCTCGCGAATCTCTTTGCAAACCTCAAGTCCGTCCATCCCAGGAAGCGTAAGATCCAAAATCAGCAGATCGTAGTTTTTGATCCCAGCGCTAATGCCCAGATACGGGTCTTCGAAGTTTGTAACTTGGATGTTAAATTTAGCCAGATATTCGGTTAGAAGCTGTGCGAACTCGCTGTCGTCTTCTATCATCAATACATTTATCATTTTTTATCCTTTGCATCGTTGATTTGAAATTTTAAATATTGCATTATACATAAAAATAGTTAAGTCTTAACTTGCGTTTTATTAAATTTAGATAAAATTGCCCCTTTTGTATAGTTTAAGGAGAATTTCGTGGAAGAAGATTATTATGAAATTTTAGGCGTGGCGCGCGATGCCGACGCCGAGACGATAAAAAAGGCGTTTCGAAAGCTCGCTTTGCAATTCCATCCCGACCGCAACCAAGGCGACAAGGAGTCGGAGGAGAAATTTAAAAAGATCAACGAAGCGTATCAAATTTTAAGCGACGATCAAAAGCGCAGGATGTATGATCGCTACGGCAAAGAGGGCATCAGCGGCGCATATGGCGGCGCGAGCGGCGGCGGGTTTGATTTCAGCTCGATTTTCGGCGATTTTTTTGAGCAGGCATTCGGTGGAGGCGGTCGTTCACGCCCTAGCGATCCATACGGTATAGATACCGAACTGGCCGTAACGCTGGAATTTAAAGAGGCTTTGGAGGGCGTTCACAAGGAGATAAAATACAAAATCAAAAAGCCGTGCTCCACCTGCGACGCCACCGGCTCGAAGGATAAAAAAAGACATACCTGCTCCGCTTGCGGCGGTACCGGGCGCGTCGCTGTAAGGCGCGGATATATGAGCTTTATCCAAAGCTGCTCCGAATGCGGCGGCACGGGCGAGATCGTAAAAGACAGGTGCAAGGATTGCGGCGGCAAGGGCTTTACCGAAGAGGACGTGAGCCTTAAATTTGACATTCCCGCAGGCATCGACGACGGACAGCGCGTGCGCCTAAGCGGCAAAGGCAACGTCTCCAAAACCGGCGAGATCGGGGATCTGTACGTGATAGTGCGCGTGAAGGAGGACAGCCACTTCCTGCGCGATGGAGACGACCTGTATATCGAGGTGCCGGTGTTTTTCACGCAGGCGATCTTGGGCGAGAGTATCGAGGTGCCGACGCCGCGCGGCAAGGCGGAGCTGAAACTAAAAGTAGGCACGAAGGACAGGCAGCGCTTCACGATCTACGGCGAGGGCGCGCCGAATATCCGCACCAAGAAAAACGGCGATCTGATCGTGCAGGTAAACGTCCAAACCCCTAAAAAATTGAACGAGAAGCAAGAGGCGCTTTTGCGCGAGCTTCAAGAAAGCTTCGGCAGCAAGGGCGGAGACGACGAGGGGATACTCGATAAAATCAAGAATTTTTTCAAGTAAGCTGCCTTGATCTGCCTTGCGCGGCAATTATTTAAGCTCTAGTTCGGCGGGCTGCGGAATTTT
>NZ_CALEDC010000466.1 GCF_937949835.1 uncultured Campylobacter sp. | reverse complement strand
CAAAATACATAGCGTAAGCCATATGAAATTTTATAAAATTTCGCGCCGTGGAATTTATCCGAAATTACGTAGCCATTCGATAAAATAGCTACAAATTTCACCGTATGTAACAATGATAAATATTGATGAGGTAAGCTATAAAAGAGCTAAGTTTAGGCAAGCTGGCTTAGAGGCTGCGGCTGGCATAGCATCAGAAGGCGATACGGCGGCAAGCGACGCGGCAAACGCTAGTGCGCCAGGGCGCGTAAGAATCTTGGCAAAAAGCGGCTTTGAAGCATTGAGCGAGAAGCTGTTACATGGCTGTGGGGCTAGCTTTCGCTACGCAGTGCGTATCCCGCTCGCGCCCAAAGTGCAGCTGGACGCAAATGAATGCATCCTATGCGAGTATAAAAAGCGCGGAAGCGGGCTTGAACTAATCGCTGCTTTGCTAGTCTTAATCCCCGTTTTAGGCGTGCTTGCGCTATGCTTTAAAGCAGAATACGGCGTAGTTTTTAATATAACTATCCTGCTAGCCGGCTTTTGCATGATAATGGTGTTTTTGTAGGTCTTTTGGGATGCCGTGTACAAGGGAATTTATGTGAGCGATAAAAATTTAATCACTCAAAACGGCACAAAATTCCCAATTGAAAAAGTGCACTTTAGTGCCTTATCCAACCGCTGCGGAGATATCACGCTATATTTTTATGTCACGCCGTTTAGCCAGATTTTTACGCTAAGCATAGACGGTAGCGATGAGTTCAATGCTCTTATTTACTGCTTAGCCACGCTCTGCGATAACGATGAGCTTTTTTGCTTCGCGACGCACCGATACGTGCGCGCTAGAGCTAGCGGACGTCGTCCTCAGATAATTTTAAACTCTAGGCTGTGTAAGAGCGCGCCAAAATTCTAAAAGCTTCGAAATTTTCAACTAAAATTTCCCCGCAGAATACGACGCCAAAAATTTAAATAGAATTTTTAAGCACGATTTTGCACACAAATTTTGCGGCACAAATCCGCGCACAAAATCCATAGTTCAAATTTTGCACTTGAATTTTTTGGATAAATTTCTCCCTCAAATTTCGTAAAGAATTTACGCCGCCATAGCCTAATAATGGCACGTAGAGCTTGTAAAATTAGTAACAA
>NZ_CALEDC010000465.1 GCF_937949835.1 uncultured Campylobacter sp. | reverse complement strand
CTAAGTCCTTTTACGCTCTCAAACTCATACTCCGCTCCGCTAGCTATCACGAGGTAGTCGTAGTTCAAATTTGACCCGTCCTCTAGCTTGACGGAATTTGCCCCCGGATCGATGGAAGCGGCATTTTGCTTTATCCATTTTACGCCGTCCGGGATCAAATTTGATTTTTCGTAGGTTATGTCTTCGGGCAGATAGTGACCGGCTGCGATGAGCGTAAAGCCGGGCTGATAGTAGAAGTACTCGTCCTTATCAAGGACCGTTAGTTCGGCGTTTGGCATATCTCGTCGTAATTTCGCCGCTAGGCTGATGCCGCCTAGACCGCCGCCGATTATTAGGATATTCAATGAAGCCTCCGTAACGTAAAAAACCCAAGTGAGCGTTGCGTAAAAAGAATCGGCTCAAACAAAGCCAATCTTGCAACTAGGAAAAATCTCTAGGTCGCAACCCGTAACTTTAACAAAAGCTCGAGCCGAGCCGCGTCACACGGACCTCTCACGTCGTCGCTTATACAAATATGTTGAACCCTCATATAAAACGCTCTCGCTTCACCCAGGCTTGGGCAAAATTATAGTCAAAATTTGCTTAAACTATGGCAAAAGCGCCAGATCGACGCAGGATTTTATCGACATTCTTTCGCAGATTATCGGCTCGCAAAACTCGCTCAAAACGCTCGCCGTCGTCTTGCCGATACAGATCACCTTGTAGCTCCCGTCCCAGCCGAAATTTGCGGTAAAGCCGCGAACGTTTTTAGGCGAGGTAAAAATCAGTGTGCTGCCTTGCGGCGGCTTTGCGGCGGCGGGGAGGCTGAGGATAGAATTTTCGTAGGCGATCACGCTTTGCAGCCGCACGCCGGCGCTAGATAGAATTTGCTCCAGCTTCGATACCGTCTGCCTCGCGCGCAGATACAGCGCGTCTGCGCCTTGCAGGAGCGGCGCGATCTCCGCGGCAAACTCATTTCCGTGCCCGTGCTGCGCCGTGTAGATATCGCGAAATCCAAACTCGCGCGCAGCCGCAGCGCACGGCTCACCGATAGCGTAAACGGGCGTATCTAAATCAGGCGAAATTTCATTAAATTTTATCGCCGCCACCGCATTTTTGGAGGTAAAAATTAGCGCGCCCGTCTGCGCAGGCAGGCTAAATTTGAAAAATTTTATCTCGCAGACCGCAAGCTGCCTCACCTGCGGATGATCAAATCTCGTATTAGACACCAAATATATCAAAACGCCCTCCATGTTTAAATTTGCTTGAGCCTCGCCCCTGTCTTCACGACGCGCAGAAACGAAAAAAATGCCGCTTCATTTGCTTCGATTAAATTCCATTCGCGCCTTATCGATTACGTGCACACCGCTTAACGCCCAAATTTGCTCTGATTAAACTTCGCTCCGAGCCGCTTTCGGCGCCGTTTAAGGCCTGCCCGCAAAGCCTGCTCGCACTTTTTTAGCCACGCTTAAACAACCCCATAGCGGCACGCTTTTTAAAATTTTATCTCGCGCCTAAATTTGCAACCAAGCACTCCACTTTGCGCCGGCTCGGTCTTTTAAATTTAACTTTATAACCTCAGGCGCCTGCTCTAAAGCCAGCTTAGAGTGCGCTGTCATTTTTAAATTTGCGCAGTCATTACCCGCGGCGGGTGCTTAAAACACTGCCACGAGGCCCGCTCCGTACACAGCAGACGTATTACATAGCTCGCCAAATTTTAAAATCACAACTATGAATTTTAAAATTTTGCCGATCTAACCCTTAAATCTCGGTATCAGATTGTATCCGTTTATCTCGCGCGCTTCAAGCGGCATGCTCTCACCCAAACTTAGCACCAAATTTCGCCGAGCATCCGTGCGGTACTTAGCCCCTTAAATTTATCCCTTTCAACCACTCGTTTAAAATTTCAATCTGCGCCGCCACGCTCTCATTTGCCGTGCCTCCTTGCGACTTGCGCGCCTCCTTAGAAGCGTTTAGATCAAGAAATTTAACCGCACCCGCGTCCAAGCTTTCATCCACGCTTGCAAGCTGCTGCGCATTTAGCTCGCTCAAATCTAGGCCCAAATTCTCCGCATACGCCACAGCCTTGCCCGTGATGAAGTGCGCCTGGCGAAAGGGTACGTTTTTCTCCCGCACCAAAAAGTCGGCCAGATCGGTCGCCGTGAGGTGCCCGCGCCTGGTCATCGCTAGCATATTTTGCTCGTTAAATTTAGCCGTTTTTAGCATCTGTTTTAAAATTTCAAGGCTCGCAAGCGCGGTGGCGACGCTATCAAAAACGCCCTCCTTGTCCTCTTGCATGTCCTTGTTGTATGCTAGCGGCAAGCCCTTCATCACCGTTAGCAGCGCGACGAGATTGCCGTTTACGCGCCCCGTTTTGCCTCGTATTAGCTCGGCGACGTCGGGGTTTTTCTTCTGCGGCATGATCGAGCTGCCCGTGCTGTAGGCGTCGCTGATCGTGACAAATCCGAACTCCTGCGAGCTCCACAAGATGAGCTCCTCGCACAGGCGCGACGCATGCGTCATCAGCACGCTTACGTTAAACAAAATCTCCAACGCGAAATCACGGTCGCTGACGCTATCCATCGCGTTTGGCGTCACTCCCGCAAAGCCTAGCTCTCGCGCGACAAGCTCGCGGTTTATCGGATGCGGCGTGCCCGCAAGCGCGGCAGAGCCTAGCGGACAGAGGTTATTTCGCTCGCGCGAGCTGGCAAATCGCTCGTAGTCGCGGCAAAACATAAACGCGTAAGCTAGCAAATAATAGGCAAGGCTCACGGGCTGGGCGTGCTGAAGGTGCGTGTAGCCGGGCATCAGCGTATCCGCGTGCTCGCTTGCGATATCTCGCAGTGCGGCGACTAGCTCGCAGATTTTTTCGGCGATTACAGCCCCGCTTTTAAGCACGTAGAGGCGAAAATCAAGCGCGACCTGATCGTTTCTGCTGCGCGCGGTGTGCAGCCTACCGCCAAGATCGCTTCCGATGAGCTCGCTTAGGCGCTTTTCGACCGCCATGTGGATGTCCTCGTCGGCGGTTTTAAACTCAAATTTACCGCTTTTTATCTCTTCAAACACGGCGTCAAGCCCTGCGACGATCTTTTCGCTCTCGTCAGGCTTTAAAATCCCGCAAGCGCCAAGCATCCGAGCGTGCGCCTTGCTGCCTGCGATATCCTCCCGCCAAAGCGCCCTATCAAAGCCGATCGAGGCGTTAAACTCCTCCAAAAGCGCCGAACTCGCCTCGCTAAAGCGCCCCTCCCACATTTTTTTCACGCTCGCTCCTTCGTTTAAATTTTCGGTGATTTTATAAAATTTTAAATCTCGCCGCACAAGATTTGCAGGTGAGAAAAAGGCTAAAGCGCGATAAATTTCTAAAAAATGCGTGTGTTGCTTCGCACACCGGCTTTGGAATTTTGCGCGCTGTAAATTTAACGCCTTAAAGCCGTTTTTAATTTATTCGATCCACTTTACTACGTCATCCATGCCGCGGCGGATCTTTTGCGGCTGCGGGTTTACGCGGTAGCCGAAAGGTACGAGTAGCGCCACGCGGCGATCGTTCCAATCAATGCCTAAAATTTCATTTAGCGCCGCGCGATCAAAGCCCTCCATAGGGCAGCTGTCGATGCCGCGGCTTGCGGCCTCGTTCATCATCGCAAGTGCTGCGAACATGCACTGCGCGTGCGACCAATTAAATAGCTCCTCATCGTCGTTGTGAAAATAACCGCTTAAAAAATCTTGATAAAATTTATGCCTGTCGCCGATATATTTGGGCGCTTCATCTTTTTTACGTGTAATCATTCGCTCGATATAATCACTTCCTAGCTTTATGTCCTTGATCTTTGCTAAAATCACGACCAGATGTGAGCAAGAGGTGATCTGCGGCTGATTCCACGATTTTTCGCGAATCTGCTCGCGCAGCGCCTTGTTTTGCACAACCAAAAAGTCCCATTGCTCTAGCCCCGTAGAACTAGGTGCTAGGATGCCCGCCTGCAAAATAGCGTCGAAATCGGCTTTACTGATCTTTTTATTCTCGTCAAAAATTTTGCACGCGTGGCGAAATTTCATAATCTCTAAATGTGTCATAGTCTCTCCTTAATTAGAATTTTTGTAGATCAAATACCCGCCATCTTTGCGTCTGATGCTAAGGTTGCCCTCGCGCGAGCGCACGCCGATGCGGTAGTAGCCGTCCTCTTTGGTGACGTTGATGTCGCTAAAGCCGCCGATATTTACAGCAAAGCTCGCGCCGCTAAGCGGGATCTCTTGGCGCCAAAACTCCGCTTCAAGCGCGCCCGAAGCATTTGCGTCGGAGCTTTTGAAATCATCTGCGGTGATGAGCTGCACGCTGTCTTTGCGGATGACAAATTTTAGTCCATCGTCAAATTTAAGCGTCTCCAGCGGCAGCTCCAAACGCGGCGCGAAGCTAGGTGTGATACCGCTTTGCGAGACCTGCTTTTGTAAATTTGGATCAGTCGAAGTAACCGAGACGTCCAGTGCCCTATGTAGCGCAGGTTTGGCGCTCGCGCTTAGCACGAAATCATCGTGCCAATCAATCGAGCGATTGATATCAACGATCTTTTCGTGCAGAGCCCCGTCGTCGTCCCTATATCGCACGATCAGGCTTTCGATCGTAAGAGCGTCTGAAGGAAGCGCAAAGGTTTGCTGCGTGAAATTTTTAGGCGCGGGCGTATTTTGTGGCGTGGCGGCAGAGCTTTGCGCTGGATTGGAATTTTGCGAAGCAGATTGCGCGTTTTGTTGCATAGTGGAGTTTTGCACCGTAGAATTTTGATCTGTAGAATTCTGTGCCGCCTTGAAATTTTGCGCTACCGTAGAATTTGGCTTGCTTGCTTCCGGCGCAATCGGTAACTCATCAGGAGGCGGAAGCGTCGCAGCTGAAGGCTGCGCAGAAGAGTTCAGCTCCGTTTTCATGGCTTGCGAAGGAGCGCCGATGCCAGCTTTGAGCACAGGAGCTTTTTTCCCGGTCTGCGAGAGCTGCGCGCTCACGGCTTTTTTGGCGACGCTTGCTTTGACGCTGGAATTCGCTTCTACGGCGTTTTTTTGCATTGCTGCGGTAGGGCTTTTAGATGTTTCAGGTTTCATTACAGCTTGCTTTTTAGCGTTTGGGCTTTGCGCACCTGTTTTTGGCTCTTTAATCGCCAAATCGGTAGAATTTTGCTCTTTTACCGCGACGATGTTGGGTTTCGTAGCGTTTGAATTTGCGCCATTTAAATTCTCTGCGTTTAAAAAAGCGCAAAGACCTAAAATTAGCAAAGAAATTTTTCTCATTTTTTAAGGTCCGGATCGAGCGAGCGACGCTCTAAATAAAGCTTTTGCAGCTCAGCGTTTTCCTCTTTTAGCCGCTCGACGTCGGTGAATAAAAACGCCTTTTCTTTTTGCAGCTGGCGCAGCACCTCAAACGATCGTTTACCAAATAGCACGTCGCCCACGAAGATGCCCGCAAAAACGACACAGACGATCAGTGCAAGAGCTGCAAAAATCTGCTTAAGCGGTGAAAACGGATTGATAAAATTCAGCCGTTCTTTTAAATTTTTACGCTTCTTTGAAGCTTTTTTAGCGACAGGATCTGCGTTCTGCGGCATAAAAGAAAATCCTTGCGCAGCAGAATTTATGTCTTGTGCCGCAAAGCCAGTGCCATTAAAGTCGTGCTCTACGCTCTGAGCCGCGAAATCCGCGTCGTTTGGGAAGAGGTTTTCTTTCGCGTATAATTCTACATTCTTTAAATCGCCGCCCCCAATAAATTCCGCGCCGTAAAAGCTCGCGTCTGCTTGCGCGCTGCCTTCGTAGTTTCCGCTTGCAGCGGAGCTTTTACCGCTTAAATTAGAGCTGCTGCTTGTGGCTTCAGAGGCAGAGCCTGCTTCGTCTATACCGCGCGAAGCTCCGTTGCGATTTTTCCGGAAGCCAGCCCCTACCTCGCTAAAGCCTCCGCCAAAATTTTCATCGTTATAAAATTCTTCATCGTCAAAAAAATCGTCCTCGTCAAAGTTTGCGTCTGAATATCTGCCTTGCGTGTCCGTATAATCCGCTCCGTCCGCATAGGTGCGCTGCGCGCCGCCTTTTAAGCCCCGCTTGGACTTTTTTTTAAAAAACATTTTAAATTCGGCTTCCTAAAAACTCGTCCGTCTCGCGCTCGATCTCAAGCAGGCGGTTGTATTTGGCGTTGCGTTCGCTTCTTGAGGTCGCGCCTGTTTTGATTTGGCCTGTATTCATCGCGACGGCGAAGTCCGCGATAAAGCTATCCTCGCTCTCGCCGCTTCTGTGGCTCATCACGCAGCGGTAGCCTTTGCGCTGAGCTAGGCGGATCGTCTGCATGGTTTGGCTAACCGTGCCGATTTGATTTGGCTTGATCAAAATCGCGTTGCCTACGCCCTTGGCGATGCCTTCGCGTAAAATTTTCTCGTTCGTTACGAAAAGATCGTCGCCCACGAGCTGTACTTTAGAGCCAAGCTTGCTCGTTAGCTTCGCCCAGCCCGCCCAGTCGTCCTCGCTTAGGCCGTCCTCGATCGAAAATATCGGATACTTCTCGCAAAGACGTGCATATCGCTCGATCAGCTCTTCGCTGCTAAATTCCTTGCCTTCTAGCTTGTATTTGCCGTTTTCGTACAGCTCGCTGGCCGCGACGTCAAGGGCTAGCTTGATCTGCTCGCCTGCTTTGTAGCCCGCT
>NZ_CALEDC010000464.1 GCF_937949835.1 uncultured Campylobacter sp. | reverse complement strand
GGTTGCGAAGCGGGCGTTAGAATTTGGGTTTTTCCAAAGCTTTCGCACGGGCCGCCTACATATATTTTTCTAAAACGCGCGGAATTTCGATGCTGCCGTCCTTGCGCTGGTAGTTTTCCATCACCGCGATCAGCGTGCGGCCGACCGCGAGCGAGGAGCCGTTTAGCGTGTGAACGAGGCTGTTTTTCTTGCCGTCTTTGAAGCGGATCTTGGCTCTGCGCGCCTGAAAATCGCGACAGTTGCTGATCGAGCTGATCTCTCTGTATTGGTTCTGCCCCGGCAGCCAAACCTCCAAATCCACGGTCTTTGCGGCGCTAAAGCCAAGATCGCCGCTGCAAAGCAGCATGTGTCTGTGCGGAAGGCCAAGGCTAGCTAGCAGATCGCTCGCGCATGAAATCATCTCCTCAAGCATCTTTGCGCTATCCTCTGGGCGCGTGATGGCGACGAGCTCGACCTTTTCGAACTGATGCTGGCGGATCATACCGCGCGTATCGCGCCCCGCCGAGCCCGCTTCCTTGCGAAAGCAGTGGCTGTAGCTGGTGAGCTTGATCGGCAGCTCCTCGCTGCGTAAAATTTCATCGTTAAAGAGATTTGTCGCCGTAACCTCGCTCGTAGGGATGAGGTAGAGGTTTTGCTCCTCGTCGTCAACGCGGTAGAGATCGTCTTTAAATTTGGGCAGCTGACCCGTGCCGTAGAGGATCTGATCGCGCACTAAAAACGGCATATTTACGAGCTCGAAGCCGCGCGAGTTATTAAATTCGATCATGTAATTGATGAGAGCCATATTCAGTTTTGCGCCAAGACCTCGGATCGCGGTGAAGCGGCTGCCGCTGAGTTTGACGCCGCGCTCGAAATCAAGCCATCCCAGCGCCTCGCCGAGATCGAAGTGCTGCTTGGGCGCGAAGTCGAACGTGCGCGGCTGCAGGACCTTTTTGATACAGACGTTTTCGTTCTCGTCCGCACCGATTGGCACGTCGTCGTCGATGATATTCGGCACGCACGCGGCGATCGCCTCTAAGCTCTGCTCGCGCTCATTTACGAGCTCGCTTAGGCTTTGGATCTTTTGCTTGTTTTCCTCAAGCTGCGATTTTAGCGCGCCTACGTCCTTGCCCTCGCGTGCGGCGAGGCCGAGCTCCTTACTCTTTGCATTTTGCACGGCTTGAAGGTTCTCTAACTCCGTCTTTTTAGATTTTAGCTCGTTGTAGGCATCCAGTAGCGATTGCAGAGTTTGCGGCGGGACTTTTTTGGCGATGAGTTTTTTATTAAATTCGTCGAAATTCGTCTCGATAAGTTTTAAATTTATCATTTTCTGCCTCTTTTTGGTAATTTAAATTGCGACATTTTAACTAAAGTTTGCTTTAAATACTCAAAATAAACCCACATTTAAGCAATACGGATGAAAAAAAGTGATACAATTCCGTAATATTTTATTATGAAAGGTATTACATGAAAGCAAAATTTGCTTTTTTGGGAATTTTTGCGGCAAGCCTTGTGTTTGCGCATTTTGGCGTTCTTACGACGGATAAAAATATCGTAGAGGATCAAAAAAATGCTACTTTAAAGCTAAATTTGGAGTTCTCCCATCCGTTTTTACAGGAGTCTATGAATCTACAAAAGCCCGCAGAATTCGGCGTTTTTATTGACGGCGAGAAAAAATCGCTCCTAGGCAGCCTAAAAGAGCAGAAAAAGGGCGAAAATTCCTATTTTGCGGCGGAATTTAAAGCTGACAAGCCATCGCTTTTGGCGTTTTATTTCGATCCGAAACCCTATGCCGAGCCGGCTGAGCGCAAGATGATCCGCCATATCACCAAAACCTACGTCGATGCTTACGGCGCGGGCGAAGGCTGGGATAAGCCGCTCGGGCTAGAGGCGGAGATCGTGCCGCTAGTGCGGCCTTATGCGCTGTATGCGGGAGAGATATTTAGCGGAGTTTTTTTACTGCACGGAAGGCCCGTCCCAGGCGCGGACGTGGAGATCGAGCTATATAACGATAAAGGCTACAAAGCCCCTAGCGAGGCGCATGTCACGCAGGTCGTTAAAACCAACGGCGCGGGCGAGTTTAGCTTCGTGATACCGGTTGCCGGCTGGTGGGGCTTTGCGGCTCTTAGCGAGGAGGAAGCCGCCAAAGGAAGCGAGCAGCCCGTAAATGAGCTGGGCGCCGTGCTTTGGATCAAGGCGGACGAGCTGAAAAAATAGGGGAGCAGCTCGGTGAGATCTCTTTTTTTGGGCGAAATTTGCGTCGCTGCGGATAAATTTAAATTTGCGTTTGAGCGGAGTTTTGAAATTTTATTTTCGTACGTTTTGCTTGACAGTGTAAAATTTCCAGCGAATTCTGCAGTTAAAATTTTAAATGGTAAAATTCCGCCAAGTAAAATTTTAAGTAACGTAGCTCTGCTGCGTAAAATTTTGCTCGGTAGAAATCCGCTCTTAGGAGCTTCGAGCCGTAAAATTTCATATCCGTGGATTTATGAGCGCAAAATATCGGCGCGCAAAATTTCGTTTTTTGAAATTTTGCAAACCCTGCCTTTTAAAATTTTACAGGCTCTGTTTTACTGCGCGAGCGTCGCACCGAGATCGCTCGGAGCCTCAAATTTTACGTTGCAAAATCCGCTCGCTGCTCCCGCAAATACGGAAATTAAAATTTATTGCGCCATGCGAGCCGTAAAATTTATCAAATTTGCCGGTTCCGCAAGCGGTTCCGAGACCGCTCCGAGTTTTACGCTAGCGGTTGCCGCAAATAGGACGCAAGCCGCGAGTTTTACAGCCGAAAATTCTGTCGCGATTAAAGCCGTAAAAACAAGTTCTATAGCAATCAAAGTGATTATCGCAAAGGTCGCAAATGCCTTAAATTTAGCTACTTCGCGCGTTTTTGCGCGTCTAAAAAGCGGGAGCGATTTAAAGGAGGCGAGCCGTGCACATTAGCGAAGGAGTTTTGAGCGCGCCCGTGCTGCTTGCCGGCTGGGCGGTTACGGCGCCTGCGGTAGCGGCGATTTTATGGCGCGTAAGGCAGTCTGAGATCCCTAGGATCGCATGTTTTAGCGCGCTGTTTTTCGTCGCCTCTTTCGTGCACCTGCCCGTGGGCGTCAGCTCCATGCACCTGATGCTAAGCGGGCTCGTGGGCGCGTTTTTGGGCTCGCGCGCGATCTTGGCGATTTTCGTTGCGCTGTTTTTGCAAGGGGTGTTTTTTGGCTTCGGAGGGCTTAGCGTGCTCGGCGTAAATACCGCAGTCATCGGCTTTCCAGCGGTTTTGGGCGGGCTCTTTGCCGCCGCCTCAAAAGCGCAAGAGCTAAAAGCGCGCACGCAAAAAATTTATCTATTTTTGGCGGGTTTCGTGCCGATCGTCTGCTCGATGCTGCTTCTTGATCTCGTGCTTTTCATCAGCGGGCGGGAGTTTTTTGCTATCGCGACGCTTATCTCGCTCGAAGGTGCGATCCTGGCTGTTTTGGAGGGAATCATCACCCTTTTTGCGCTTAGCTTTATTGCGAAATTTTACGGCGGACAAAGGCGATGAGAGCGCTATTTTTCTTGACGGTTTTGAGCTCTTTTGCATTTTCGCACGCGCTTCATCTTTTCGCGACGCAAGAGGGCGATAGAGTGGCGATTTATAGCTATTTTTATAAAAATTCTCCCTGCATGGAGTGCGAAGTTTTAATCAGTGCGGACGGGCGCGAAATTGTGCGCACTAGGACCGATAAAGAGGGACTTGCGAGCATAAAGATCCCAGCTAAAAATTTTACTATTAAAATTTACGGAGGTGCAGGGCACGGCGCGCAGATGGAATTTAGCGCCGAGAACTTTGCGCCGCAGAATTCCGGTGATCCTGAAAATTCCACGCCGCAAAATTTGAACGCCGCTAAAAATATCGCGCCGAAAGGCAGTACGCCTGAAAATAAAATTTCAAATGCTTCCAAGCCTTTGGAAAATTCCGCCTCGCAAAGCATCTTGCTAAAAGAAAACCCTAAGAGCGATATTAGGAGCATGGCATTTCAAAGCCAGTCCGCCGAGGCGCCTAAAATCGCGCTTTGTTTGGCCTTGATTTTTGGCTTTTTTGGCTTAATGTGGCTAGCGAAAAGAGCGCGCAAATGAGCCCTGCCGTATCGCTGCTTGCGTTTTTTATCTTCAGCTTCGGCGTCGGACTTAGCGGGCAGCTTTATGCGGCGTTTTTTGCCCCGCCGATGCTTCTTTTTGCGCTTAAAATTTCGATTGCGCGCGCGGTCTGCACAAGGCTTGCGGTATTAAATATCTTTGCGATTTTAAGCGCGTTAAGCCCCGCCATAGTCGGCAACTACGAGCTTGCGGGCGTGATATTTTTGCGCGCTAATTTGATAATGGCGTTTGCGATTTTGCTATTTTACGGCAAGGACGAATATTTTTTCGCACGCGGATTTTACGGGCTCGGGCTCGGCGAAAAGCTAAGCTCTTTGGTGTATTGCTGCGGGCGATTCGTAAATTTTTTACGCTCGGATCTAGCGAGGCTGCAAGCTCTTTTGCGGATGCGCGGATTTGTAGGGACGAGCGGAATTTTCACCTATAAAATTTATGCGAATTTGATCGGGATTTTAGCGATTTCGGCGCTTGAGCAAGCAAGAAATTTAAGCCTGGTGATGAGCGCGCGAGGATTTTGCGGTAGGCTATTTTACGAACGTCGCGAAGGCTTGAGGGTCTCGGAGGCCTCGTTTTTGGCGTTCGTGCTGGCGTGCGTATCTGTTAAAATCGGAGCTATCTTATGAGCTGCTCGCTTAAGGCGCTGGATTTAAGCGCTAAAAACGGCGAGCGAGAAATTTTTCGCGGCGTAAATTTGAGCGTAGGGCACAAGGAAAAAGTGGCGATCTTGGGCGCGAACGGGCAGGGCAAGACGAGCCTGCTTCAAATTTTAGGCGGTCTAAGGCAATGGGGCGAGGGCGAGATTGGGCTTTTCGGCGAGAAGCTTGATTGTGTGGAGGATTTTGTAAAATTTCGCCACGAGATCGGGTTTTTGTTTCAAAACAGCGACGATCAATTTTTGTGCGCGAGCGTGTTTGAGGACGTCGCTTTTAGCCTGCGTGCACAAAATGAGCGGCTAAAACGAGCACAAAATGCGGAGAAAAGACGTGGAATTTTTTCTAAATTTTTTGGTCGTAAGACGCAAATTTTAAGGCAGGGCAGCGAAAACGACCATCTAAAAAAGCTTGAAATTTTAAGCGAAGAGCAGATCGAGCGTAAGGTGCTGGAGACGCTGCGGCGCTTGGGAATCGAGCATCTACGCGAGCGGGTGCCCTTTCATCTAAGCGGCGGCGAGAAAAAGCTGGTGGCGCTTGCGGGCGCGCTGGTGTGCGAGCCTAGGATACTACTACTGGACGAGCCTACGACGGCGCTTGATGAGGCGATGCAGGAGCGCGTGGCGGGGATTTTGGCGGGGCTTGACGTAAGCGAAATCATCGTCTCGCACGATAAAAGCTTCATCGATAAAATCGCGGATAAAATCTATTATTTGAAATCGGATGGGCTGTATGAAAGCCCATGATAAAATCATAGATAAATTTATCGTTTAAAATAAGGGGCTTGTATAAGTCCATAATGGCGACCCTTGCGGGATTTGAACCACGCGTTTTCGCACTGAGAATGCAACGTCCTGAGCCACTAGACGAAAAGGTCAAGAAGCCGCATTATAGCGACAAAAACAAAATTTTAGATAAAATACTAAATGTGGTGTCTTAATATGACTATGAATTTTTTGGAATTTTAAAAAAACGACACAGTGCTTATTGAACTACGTTATTTAGATTAAAATTTAAAGGTGCGATGGATGTAATTTTAATTTTAGTCAATCGCACTTATTTTCGAGATAAATTTAGGATGTAAGATTTATAATCTATCTGAATTTATATACAAGGTGAAGCCTAGCCTATCTTTTCCATCGCTTTGTTTTTAAATGCTACGGGATTGGTGATATACGGGAAGCTAACCGCCGTGCCGCCGGTACCTCGCACTACTACGGTACCGCAGCCGAAAATTCGCCCAAGGACGCCTTGCGCCACAGATAGGCTCTCGATTTTCTCGTATTTCAGCTCTACGGTGTCGCGACTGACAAAGCCTGCTTTACCGATTATACGCTGATTTGTAATGGCAAGCTCGTTTGTTTTAAAAACAATCAATCCTTTAAGCAACGCCAGTATAAAAACTCCAAATAATATGACGAAAATTTCGTAATCGCCTTTGCTAAATATAAGCAACGCAATGATTAAAAAAACGATAGCGGGAATGAAAACTGCCCAGTGAATTTTAGCTTTCGCAACTATCTCTTCGCCTTTTAGAAGGTTAGACTCTATGTAACCCATGAAATATCCTTTAAAAGAAATTAGGATTTGAATTATACCCCCCCATTAATCTCGGCTTAAATTTCATACAGTGAGTCGTGTAATGGCGCGGATTGGACGATCGGAATTTGAGCATAAATTTAGATTAAATTTTACTTTGTCGGCTGCGAAATTCGGTGCAAAATTTATAGCTAAATTCTACGAACGAGGCTTTTAAAATTTTAAATTTAGCGGCGCGAAACTACCCCGCTCACGGCCTGGCGATCGCTCTATGCCGCATAAATTTTATCAAAGCCCCCGAGGCTTAGTAAAGCTCACGTGATGGATAAATTTTATAGTTGCGCAATACAT
>NZ_CALEDC010000463.1 GCF_937949835.1 uncultured Campylobacter sp. | reverse complement strand
ATTTTTTGACTAACCAAGGCTCGCCCATCCACCACGCGGGCATCTGCCAGATCACGGCATCCATCCATAGAAATTTTTCTACCTCGCCCTCTATATCGTAGCCCTCGTGTATCGCGGTTTCGCGCGTTTCGTGCCCTAGGGCTTGTAGCGTCTTTTTGGCTAGCTCGTGCAGAGTATTGGTTAGCTTACCGCCTTTACCGTTAAAAGGTGCTCCACCATTGATAAGTAATATTTTCATTTTGATCCTTTGATTAAATTTATTCGTTAGCGACTCGCTGCACCTAAGTTAAAATTTCACCTCGCAGCCCTATGCGAAAATATAAGCGTAAATTTTACGAAGCGTTTAATTACTAAATTTTGCTTTCACGCCGCAGTTTACCGCCCTAAAATTTCAATTTTATCGCCGTGCACCGCGATCGCTTCAGCGTTATTTATCGGCGTCAAATTTAGCTTGCCGCCGTAAATTTTTAAAACTTCGGCCGCGCTTTGCACAAAGGGCTCCTCGCCGTAGTGCGGCACCGGGTAAAATTTAACCAGATCAAGCCCCGTTTGCGCCGCCGCTCCGTAGTCGCCCGCATCATCCATCACGCTCGCGTACTCCACACTGGGCGCCGCGATCATCGCGCCCGCCGACTCGCCCACGTACGCGAGCTCGCCGCTTCGGACGCGGCTAGCGATCAGACCTGCAAGATCTTTCTTTTTAAGCTCGCGCAAAAGATAAAATGTGTTGCCGCCGCTTACGTAAAGCACCCGCGCTACGCCGATCTTTGCCTTCGCTTCGGCCTCGCTCGCTTTTGAAACGTCTAAAATTTGAACCTCAAAGCCCATTTTGGCAAACGCCTCTTTCGCCTCGTCCACGTAGTCTCGGTACTCCTCTACGTTTGCCGCAGTCGGGATAAAAAGCACCTCTTTAGCGCGGATATTTTGCCTCGCATAGTCCTCAAAAAGCGTCGCCGCACCCGCAAAATAGGAGCATAAAAACATCTCTATCATTGTTTTTCCTTTCATTAAATTTGCGCTGATTTAAAGCGCTCGTAAAGCTTGGCCGCAATGACTGCGAGCAATGCGACCCAAACTAGCAGAGTAAATTCTACCGCGCCCACAAAGCAAGCGCACGACAAAAAACGGCGCGGGCGGAATTCTGTCGATAAAAGGGCAAAATTTACCGCCGCAGCAGTTTGCAAACTATGCAAAAACCGAACGCAGCGCAAATCACTCCACAATCGCCAACTACCTGGCGATTTTAAACTTCACTGAAACGACGCGAACCGATTAAATCGAGCCTAGCTAGAGGAGCCGATCAGAGCGAACGATCAAAACGATCAAATTAAGCCGATCGATCTAATCAACCAAGGCAAAACGGCTAGTGCTTTTTATCTTTAAAAAATCTAACGATCTTGGCCTGCAGCTTGAACCACTCGCTAAGCTCCATTATAGGATGCCCTGCGTAGTTTTTGCCGCCCGCTAGATCCTTGCTTATGCCGCCGCGCGCCGCGATCTGCACGAAATCGCCCACGCTTACGTGCCCACCGCTGCCGCTCTGTCCGCCCATCACGACGTTACGCCCGAGCGTCGTCGAGCCCGCAAGCCCCACCTGAGAGACGATGAGGCAGTTTTGTCCGAGCTCGCAGTTGTGCCCGATTTGAACGAGATTGTCGATCTTGCTGCCCCGCCCAATTATCGTCGAGCCGAATACCGCGCGATCGATCGTAGTGCATGCGCCGATTTCGACCTCGTCTTGCAGCACGACGTTGCCGTTGTGATAAATTTTAACGTGCTCGCCCGTTTTTGTATGCGCATAGCCGAAGCCGTCGCTTCCGATGACGGCGTTTGCGTGGATCACGCAGCGCTCGCCGATGATCGCGTCGTTGTAGATGACGGCGTTTGCGTGGATTATGCAACCGTCTCCGACATGCACGTCATCGCCGATATACGCGCCGCTTAAGATGACGCAATCCTCGCCGATCGTGGAATTTACGCCGATATGCACGTTCTGCCCGATCTGTGCGCTGGCGGCGATCTTTGCGGGCGCGCCGCTGCGAATGAGCGGCTTAGCAAAATGCGCGCTTAGGATCGCAAAGGCTAGGTGCGGATTTTCGCACTCCAGCGCTCGTACGCCGTTTGGAACCGCAGTGCCGATTTTTACCAGCACGGCGGCTGCTTTGGTGGCGGATAAAAATTTCTCGTTTTTGTCGCTATCGCAGTAACTTAGCTCGCTTTCGTTCGCGTTTTGAAGCGAATTAATCGCGGTGATCTCCGCATCCGCCCCGCTAAGCTCTATGTTTAAAATTTCGGCAATTTTTGATAATTTCATTTGCGCTCCTTTGATTAAATTTTATCGCCGCTTACATATCCAGCGCGACGCTGCCGCCTCGGACGATGTCGATCGGATTGTATTTTTTTATCGTCTTTAAAAAGCCGTCGATGCGGTCTGCGTCGTCGCACGCCATAATGACGATCTTGCTGTCGTCGCTGTTTGCGATGCTGCCGTTGTAGGCTTTTAAAACGGCATCAAGCCCCGCTAAATTTTCGCCCAGCGCGATCTTTACCAAAACCATCTCCTTTTCGACGAATTTTGCATCATCGATGACCTTGTAGACGGGGATCAGCTTATGAAGCTGCTTAGTGATCTGCTCTATGACGCGCTCGTCGCCCGAAGTGACGATGCTAAGGCGCGATAGACCGGTATTTGGGATCGGTGCAACGGTGAGGCTGTCGATATTATAGCCGCGCCCCGCAAAAAGCCCCGAGATCCGCGACAAAACGCCGTGCTCGTCGGTAACGACGACCGAGATTACTCTTCTTATGCTATTCATCCTAAGACTCCTGCTCAAAAATCATATTATAAAGCGCGCCGCCTGCGGGCACCATCGGCCAGACATTTTCGAAGCGATCGATCTTAGCCTCGATGACGCTTACCTTTTTGCTAGCAAGAGCCTGCTTTAGCGCGTCTTCAAATTCCGCTTTGGTGCTAACGCTAAAGCCCACGCCGCCGAAGCCCCCCGCAATTTTTACGAAATCGGGCTGCGAGCTAAGATCGGTCGATGAGAAACGCTGCCCGTAAAATAGGCTCTGCCACTGCCGCACCATGCCTAAGAAATTGTTGTTTAATACGATATTTACGACGTTTAGACCGCTCGCGCTAGCAGTCATCAGCTCTTGGATATTCATCAATATCGAGCCGTCGCCGCTGAAATTTATAACCGGTCTATCTCCCGCATAAGCCTTCGCGCCCAATGCCGCGGGCAGGCCGTATCCCATCGTGCCCTGCCCGCCGCTACTTAGCAGAGTGCGCGGCTTGCAAAACGGATAAAACTGAGCGACCCACATCTGATGCTGCCCCACGTCCGTAGCAATGATAGCGTCCTCGCCCGCGATTTTTGCGGTACTTTGGATAACCCACTGCGGCTTTAAAATTTCATCGCTGTCGTTAAATTTAAGCGGGTGAATTTCATCGTATTTGCGGATGAGCTCGCGCCACTGCTCGAAATTTGCAGGGCTGACCTCGCTTCTAATGCGCGGCAGCATCTCCTCTAGCACCGATTTTACGTCGCCGACGATCGGATAATCCGCGTTTATAATCTTTGAGATCGAGCTAGGATCGATATCGACGTGGATGATCTTTGCGTTTTTGCCGAATTCGCTAAGCTTGCCGGTGACGCGATCGTCAAATCTCGCGCCCAAGCAGATTATCAGATCCGACTCGCTAAGCGCCATATTTGCGGCGTAGCTGCCGTGCATTCCAACCATGCCTAAATTTAATTTATCGTCGCTTCGCACAGCTCCCAGCGCCATAAGTGTTTCAACGACCGGGATCTGCGCAAACTCGCTAAGCTCGCGCACCAGCTCGCTTACGCCCGCGCTAATAACGCCGCCTCCGATGTAGAGGATAGGCTTTTTGCAGCTTGCGATTAGCTCGACGGCTTTTTTGATCTGCTTAGCGTTGCCCTTATAATTAGGCTTGTAAGTCTGCATCTTGATTTCGCTAGGATATTCAAAAATGCCAAGCTTCGCCGTTACGTCTTTTGGAATATCGACGTGCACGGGTCCCGGTCTGCCGCTGCGAGCGATGTAAAAGGCCTCTTTTAAAATTCTAGGCAGTTCTTCGATCGTTTTAACCAGATAGTTGTGCTTAACGCAAGGGCGCGAAATTCCGATCGCATCGATCTCCTGAAAGGCATCGGTACCGATGAGCGAGGTCGCAACCTGCCCGCTGATAAGCACGATCGGGATGCTATCGCTATACGCCGTAGCAAGCCCCGTAAGCGCGTTCGTAAATCCGGGACCGCTTGTGACGACAGCCACGCCGACCTTGCCGCTAGCACGCGCGTATCCGTCCGCAGCCATCGCCGCGGCCTGCTCGTGGCGCACCAAAATGTGTCTGAAGTATTTTTGTTTGTAAATTTCATCGTACCAAGTGAGAAATTTGCTCTTTTTGTCCTTGCTGCTTACTAGCTATTTGCCAAAATTTGTTATAGCAAATAGACTTCTACCAACTTTTTGAAGCGGTACTTTTTCTGGCTTTGATTTTACTTGAGCTGTTGTGGCTAGATAGGATA
>NZ_CALEDC010000462.1 GCF_937949835.1 uncultured Campylobacter sp. | reverse complement strand
TTTAACCGCCCAAAGCGTCGCGGCAAAGCCTAATCAAAAGAAAATAGAGCCGCCGCAAAAAATTAAAATTCCGCAAAAATATATTCGTTAAAAATCAAGCTCGCGCTCTTAAATTTCAAGATATAATTACGAGGAAACTTATAAAAATTTAACCGAAGGAGAGACCATGAAAAAATTTCGTTCACTGCTGCTGTGTGCGGCGGCGGCTGCGACTTTGAGCGCCCAGGCTGAAGACAAGGTTGAAAAAATCACTTCGATCGACATCTATATTTCGCCGTTTTATTCGGCTAAGGAGGGCAAGCCCGAATACGTGCATGTTTACGAGCCGATCGACGATCTGTTGATGAAAAACGACGTGGCGAGCCTAAAAAAGGCGATCAAAATCATCGAGGACGCCCCGGACATGGTCGCTCCGACTACGCTGATGACGGTCGCTGCACGCGCTTATGATCTGGGGCTTAAGGACGACGCGGTGTTTTGGTTCTACGCGGGCAAAAATCGCTTCCTAACCTTCGCTCGCGTCATCGACGTCAAGGACGAGATATTTCGTGAGACCGAGTCCGCGAACGCGGCGTTTTTACAGCTAGTCGGCAACGTGGTAAATCCATACGCATTCTGCGATCTCGCTAAACAGCGCGATGCGGCGGCACGCGCTAGGGACTGGGTCAAGGCACACCCGTATAAAGCGATATTTGATGAGAAATTTCCGTCTCGCTTTGTAGATCGCGCCGCCGCGCTCAAGGCAGCCGAGGACAAAATGGACGCCGCGCTACTTAGGCAGGACGAGTTTTTCGCAGACCCCGCTAAAAAGGCGGACTTCCTAGCCAAGCGCAAAGCAAATGACACGGATAAGCGCTTCTGCGATTAGTATCGCTAATCAGCGGCACTTTTGAAAAATCGGCATTATTTGAAATTTTGAGCTGCCAAAAATTTAGTGTTGCATTTTTATCTCCTCAAACGGATCTGCGCATGAATTTAAAATTTTATTACGTAGAATTTTATCACTAACGGCACGCAGTGAAGCTTTGATATAAATCAGCCTAGATCTGTTTAAAATTTAGCAGAAGCTCGCACGCAATTCTATTTCGCATAAATTCTATCGACAACTAACACAAAATCAGATCTAAATATTGCTAAAATTCCAGCGATTTGGCGACGTAAAATTTCACTGCTACCGCCTAAAAATCGAAGTTTTTTAAATTTCGCCGCGCGGCGAAATTTTATCCGTTTTTATATACGAACATTATATAATTATCAAAATTTTTTCCAAGGAGAGAGGATGAAAAAGCTCGCTACGATACTTGCGCTGCTCTGTGCGGCGGCGTTTGCCAAGGAGTATGAGTATATGGTGCAAAGCATGAGCTACGGCTCACTCGGAGGGCGCAAGGAGAGCACGCATCTAAGCTACGACGCGGCGGCGCGCAAGCTAGAGCAGGTAAGAGATACGAACTCCTCGGACGGCCTAGGCTCTAGCTACAAAGAGATCAGCTACTTTGACGAAAAGGGGGATATGGTTAAATTTGAAGTATTTAACCTCGATCTTAAAAGCGGCAAGTGGAAAAAAATAGAAGACTACACGGAAAGCGTAAAGGGTAACGTCACGACGCGCGAGACGAATTCGGTAGCGGATGACGGCACGCGCAATGCGAGCAAAACCGTCTCCAGCTACGACGGCAACGCGACCGAAGATGTGCGATATAAGCTTGCAAAGGGCAAATGGCAAAAAGAGAGCATGAACAGATCCGTAAAAAACGCGTGGGGTAAGGAGGAGCTTACGATAAGCTTCAAATGGGACGGCAAGAGCTGGCAGCCCAAAGATAAGACCGAAATTTTCTACGACGGCTCAGGAGAGATGAACGGATACGTAACCTACGAGTTTGTAAACGGCGAGTGGCAAAACAGCGAGCGAGAG
>NZ_CALEDC010000461.1 GCF_937949835.1 uncultured Campylobacter sp. | reverse complement strand
GGGCTTGCGTGCGCCATGCCACGCCCACGCCAAACCTCGCCATGCCGCGCAGAATTTTGCGGAATTTTAGAGCTTGGCTGCGTGGATTTAAATTTATGCGGCGATGAAATTTTATAAAATTTTATGAGATTTCATCGCAGTAGGCGTGTCGTTTTGTCTAAGCCATAGAATTTCAAATTTAAAATTTTATTCGGCTCGGTCGCAGATAAAATTTTATAAAATTCTATTTCGCGACGATCTGTTTTGCCGCACCGAAATTTCGTAGCGGCGTAGATTGGGCGCTAAAATTCCACTCTCGCGGCGTAAATCCAGCTCCTTAAAATTTCACGCGCCGTGAAATTTAAGCCAAAAAAGCTATAATTGCGCTCGGGTGTGGCGTGCGGTCGCTCCGCAAGGAGAGGAAAGTCCGAGCTGCGATAAGACAAGGTTGCGTCTAACGGACGCCGGGGGCAACCCTAGGGAAAGTACAACAGAAAGCAAACCGCCGCGCAAGCGGTAAGGGTGAAAGGGCGGGGTAAGAGCCCACCGCGCGCGTGGAGACACGGGCGGCAATGCAAACCCAACCTGCAGCAAGAACGGGTGGTTTCGTCTTATATTCGAACCGTTCGCTCGAACCGATTTGCAAAAATCGGTCTAGATAAATGACCGCTGTAACGGAACTCGGCTTATAACCACACCTCTTTTACGCCGAATTTATTTACTTGGAATAAGGAAAAAATTTTGAAAAGCTTAATTTTATGCGGTACGCTTTGCGCTGTCGTTTTAGGGCTCGGAGGCTGCGCGGGCTCCGATAAATCTATAATCTTGCAAGGCGACGCCCACGATCGCGCTTGTGCAGAGGTTTATGAGCATTATAAAGAGCTCGAAGCGGAGCTTTTAGCGGTCGAGGATCGATACGCAAACCCAAGCGTTGCGAACGATTATATACAGACTTATGACGAGTACGAGCGCACCATCGCCTACTACAATAAAAATTGTGCGACCGATAAATAGGCGGCGCAGACTGAGCGTGATTTGGTATAAGTATGGCGTGATGCAGCAGCGTAAAGCACTTAAAATTTTATAAAATTTCTAAAAAATATTGAAAATTTTACGCGAAGCAAAAAGCGTCTAAAATTTATTTCGTACGCTTGGTTCTAGCGATACGAAGTCGCGGTGTGAAGCATAGCGCGATGCCTATTTTTGCCCGCATTTAACCAGCACACCAAGTTGCGGTAATCGTATGGCGCGCCCATACTTCGCGCATTAACTAGGCGACACGCGATTTATTAA
>NZ_CALEDC010000460.1 GCF_937949835.1 uncultured Campylobacter sp. | reverse complement strand
AATGTCCGCTTTATTTTCTTCATCCCATCGACCTATTAAACAGGCTTTTGCCAATTCACGAGCAGTATTCCGTTTCGCATACGACGGCGCAGCGATTCCTACGAGATACCTCATAAGTGCAGACAGCCTCCTATTTCCTATTTTAGCAAATTCCTCTGCAAGAGCATCTGGGAACTGCGCTTTCGTCAGTATCTCTTTGATCTGATATGATGGAGGACTTTTAAGGTCTATAACATCGTCATTGCCGTTTGATGAGGCATCGCAAAACGGTACGATCACTCCATGCCCTTTTTCTATGGCTAACGCAAGTAAATTTTGTTGTTCATCATCCAAGCCTAGCCTTGGGCTAGCAACCAATACATGTGATCGTCGCAACTCGGATATTGCTTGCCATGTATCTTTATCTTTTATAAAAAGACACCTATCTGCATATTTTTGTGCCTTTTCTTTTTCAAGCGTCATAAGGTAGGCCGCCACAAAATCATCTACATCGTTTTCGCTCTCAGCAATAATAAAGAGCTTTTTTGTTTCGCCCGAAAAGATGGTTTCAAGCGCACTACAGGCTTTATCGCGAGAAGAGATAAAAAGTTCGGGTGGAAGAGCTAACCCATTAAATTGCGACTGGATCAAGTTGCAGTTTCTAAATTTAGATTGAGTTAAGTTCCAGTGCTCAAGCGGTGTTATAACGCCGCTTAAATTTGGCAAAATTCTCATTTTAACAGCTATCCACCTACCAATAGCGGGAAATTCTCTAAGCCAATCCGCTAGCTTTACTCCATCTATTATTATAATTCGTTTCCACTCTTTACTTTGCTGCCTTTTGATCCAAGCTCTCTGTTTTGGCTCATTCCAACCATTTGCTTCGGCCGAACGCGGAGTAGCGAAGACGAAAGTAGAGTCGGCCCGTTCTTCATCGCTCAATTCATCGGTTCTTTTTTGAAAGTCGCTACTTGCTTTTTCTTGAGGATCTTTTCCGGTGCCTATTTCCCAATAGGATTTCCCAGCAGGAACAAATTCAAAAAATCCGGTCTTACAATATACAAGACCGTCCATACCGGATTGATTTATAGCATCGCCGTAAGGTATGCGACACTCTCTTATATCGGGTGCAGATTGTTTGATAAGTAGATAAATAAGCTCCGGAATTACTCCTCCGCTCTCACGCGTATCTGCATATCGTGCCAAATCGTTAGGAGTTACAATGCTTGTATGTTTCATATTATAAATAGTTCCTTTCGAAAATATTTTATGTCCCTATTATATTTCACTCGATATACCTTTTACGTTATCTTAATTTCATAATGTAAACCTACAGAGTACTTTAATCCTCTTTATCGGAACATAGA
>NZ_CALEDC010000459.1 GCF_937949835.1 uncultured Campylobacter sp. | reverse complement strand
TCCCTCCCACATATCGCTAGCGGTCTGCCCTATATCAAAGTTTTTAACCGTATCAACGATCGGAGCTATATATTTGTTGTATTGATCTTTTATCCATTTAAAGGCAAGCTCAAAGGGTTGCATAATTGCTTTGCCTAAAATTTCAAAGCCAGTTTTTATATCATCTATCCACGCAAATATTGCCTTTTTAACTTTTTCGGTAACCTCGCTCCACGACGTTCCAAATATATTACACAACCCCTCTATCATTTTTATGCTGCCGTCACACCAAAACCGAAAAGCTTTTTTTAAATCGGCTAGTCTAAGAGTGAAAAGAGCGCCTATTGAAGTAAGAATGCCAATAACTGACTGACCAAATCCCATAATTATTTTTGCAGCTCCGCTAAACACTTGTTTAATAATTGGTTCGATCTCTTTATATAGCGCTATGGCTTTTTTGCCCCACTCTATACAAGGCTTCCAATAGTCACCGAATAAGCTTTCGCCGCCGTCTAGATAGGTCATTAGATCATCAATTAGTAAAATAAGACCACCTATTAGCAAAATTACCCAGCCGATAGGGTTGGTTAAAAACGCCGCTAGCATTGCACGTTTAACAACCGCTAAAACGCCGACAAGAATTAATAGCGCCGCTTTCCAGCCTATTGTGCTACTTATTACTTTATTTAAAAATCTAAACGTATTTGTAAAAACTTGCCCTAGCTTCAATATCCACTTAAAGACATTAGTTAAACCCTCTACGACCAGCGCTTTATTTGCTTTTAGAAAGTTGTTAAAGCCTTTTAGGCTTTGATTGACGACTGGGATTAGCTTTAATGCTGTTTGGGTTACGATTGATTGCACCGCCGTTTTTGTTTTTTGTAGTTGATCTTGATACTCTTTTGCTTGAATTATTTCGGCTTGTGTGATATTAAATAGTCTATCTTTTTTCTTTGCTAGCTCCTCGATGTTTTGCAAAGGCGCGGTTAGATAATTAGCTATTAGCCCACTAGCTGCTGTCGCTGCTGCACCTATTAGCACAAATTTGCTTCTTATATTACTTAGCTCTTGTTTTAAATTGGTAGCTGGCTTTTTCTCGGTTAGTTTTTTGGTCTCTTTCGCTGCTTCTTTTGCTTTCTCGCCGACCTTTTCCTCTGCTTCTGCCACTTCATGAAAACTAGTAGTGAGTTCCTCGGCTTGCCCTTTAGCTTCCTCGCACCACTCTACGCCTTTATTTTTGGCTTGCTCTAGTTTTGCTATCAGCTCGGCGTTTCTTTCCATGCCAGCTTTTACTGCGTCACTAATAGGCTGGGCTGTTTGTTTCGCAATATTAGAGATATTTTTTAGCCCTTGTTCTATTTGCTTTATCTTGCCACTATCAACATCAAATCCGATTTTATAAAGAAATTCATCTAATAGCACTATATATCCTTTTAAGGTGCATATTAGAGTAAATTTTAATAATGGTTTCGGCTTGTGTTTTTGTTATATTAAATTATGATATACATAATTATTAAGCATAAAATAAGGTATATTATTATATAATTATCTTATCAAAAGGGATAAAAAGCCTTTTTGATAAGTTCAATCCAAGGAGAAAACGTGAAAGCGTTTTTAAAAAAGGTTTGGGTGATGATAGAAGCGGTCACAACGCTTCTATCTATATTTCAAGCTTTAAAGGAGTGGTTTTAACCACTCCCCCTTGGGTTGATTATAAAATACTAGACTTTACAAGGAGCTTAAAATGGATATTGTTTTTGATGTGGCTCAATTAGTAGTTTGTATCGCCCTAATCTATGAGATGTGGCGTAACCACAAGCTAACAAAACGCATAAAAGAGTTAGAAAATGCAAAAAAATAAAACGCCTAAACGTAAAGACTTTGTTGAGATTTTTGGTATCCCTTACGCCACGTTAAACGATTGGGCTAAATCAGGCAAGGATAACTGGCGTTTTAAATTGCTTGATTTTTTGAGTAATTTGACTTTTGACGAAATAGAAATAATAAAGAATAGAAGTAAAAAAATAGAGGAGTGAGCCTTATTGTTTTTCTAAGGCTCGGCGCTCCTCGTTTAGTAGCTCGATAATAACCTCATGCATTGCTATTGCGTCCTCTAGGTCGTAAATAGTGTGTAGGTCATTTAGCGTGGCATAACCTTTTATGATAGGTAGCCACACCAAATAATCTATATCAAACTCGCTTTTTACGCCTTGTTTAGGTAGGCTGTTATACCCGTTAAGGATTTTGCCCCAGCGGGCAAGAAGTCTAAAAAATGGTATTTTAACCCCTCTAAAATTTACGCCCTCGCCTTGCATGCGGGGTTGCCTTGATCATGCATCGCCGTATTTGAGTCATTTTCTTCAAAAACCTCTATCCTTTTTAGCTTCGTTTTGATTAAGGGTGATTGTCTCACCCTCTTTAACAAAATTTCATTTTACGCATATATTGCCTTTAGCTATGTACACCATGCTCGCTCCTTTATGCCTTGCTCATAAGGCTAGCCCATTTTTTAACGACTACTTCGTAATCGGTAAATACGTCAAATACGTATTTTAAGGCCATCTCTTCGGCGTCGTACCAGCGGTTACGGCGAATATCTAAAACTACTCCCAAAACCAAGTTTTTAAGCGGAGTGGCTAGATAAACGCCTTTTGGCATAAGAGGAGTTATTTCAAACTGGATGCCGAGTATTTGGTTGGCTCCGCCTTGGACGAGATGAAGCGGTAAATTTAGCGCGCTTAGCCTATTTGACACTTTTTCCGTTACGGTATAGGTTAATTTAACCGCGTCGCTAGAGTCCTTAACTACTTGCAGCCAGCCTTTATGTAGTTTTTTGAAAGTTCCGTCGTAAGTATTGCTCTCTCCTATAAAGCCAAGAAGTGCCAAATCGTTACCGAAAGCCTTGGCAAATGCGTCAAAAGTCTCTTTTTCGAAATTAGGATTTGACTTATTGTCTTCTAACGCGTCTTGCAAGATGCGAGCGAATAACTGAACGCTTTTGGCATCTAGCTTTGCACCTACTTTGCTTAAAGCAGATCTTTGTGAGTCGTTTGGTTTTTCGCCACTGGCTACGCGCACTAAAATTCCTTTTGCTACGTCCCATGCATCGAGCTCTTTAGTAAGTCGACTCATTTTTTCAGTATGGATTTTTTGCAAAAAGCCGTTGTTTTACTTAATAACGTCTATAAAATTATGCGATTGCTCAGGTATAAGTGAGCCCGAGAGAGTAACGTTAGTGGCATTCATAGAGCCTTTTAAAATATCGTTTAATCCGTCCATTATAGTATTCCTTTGCTTGCGTGATTTTGCGTTTTTTCGATTGTTACGTCTTGTTTTGATTTGCTTAGCTCGGCCATTATCTCTTCTAATTTGGCGCCGAGCTCGCCGATAAATTTTTCAAGGGTTTCAAGCCTTGCGTCATTTGCACTAATGCCAGCTTTTACAAGCTCGGCAACTCTATTTTCATCCATCGTTTCTCCTTTGTTGTTTGAACTTTCTTTTTTAAAATTTTCGCTTGAGCCGAAAAACTCTTTTAGCGCCGCTATCACGCCGCCTTTTGTGACATCTTCTTTTTCGCTCCCCTTTATCACTCCACTGCCATACATTGATAGTCCAGTTATCGTTCCGTTTTTTATCATCTCTCGCAGCTCCTCATCTTCTATTTTGATGCCTACCGCCCACGCTCCCTCTTCATTAAAGAATTCATCTTTGCTTTTTACTATCCAGCTTTCGCATATATAGGCGTCCGCGATATTAAAATTATGATTTACATCTATACAGTAACTAAGGTCCGATCCTTTCATAAAGTTATAAGCAGCCCTTTTGATTTCGTCAGCATTTGCAAAATCTCCTTGCGTATCCACTTCGTCCGGGGCATAAACTATCCCGTAAACAACTCCTTGTTCCGCATCGCTCTTTTTAAAATCGACTCTTAACAGCTCGTTAAAATTCTCATTTTTGTAGATAATTTTTTTATTGTTAGCACCTGCTGATACCAGCGAAATTAACTTGATTTGCATATCGGTTATCTCTCTAGCCACTGCTTACTCCTTATTTTTTCCGCCATTTTCGCCAAAAATAAGATTTTAAAAAACCTAAATAAGACATATATGTCTTATCTTGCTAGAAAGCGAAAAATCTTTATCGTAGAATTGGATTAAAAATTTTTAGTATAAATATGGATAGAATTTTTAAAGCAGCGCAAGGTAGCGCACAGCTTACTGAAGAAAGCAAAGACTCACAAGGCTTAATAGAGCCGTTTTTTAGCTTTGATAGATTGCTAAGTTTTTTTTACGCCAATACCTATCACAAGCGAGCCGTGCAATTAAAAGCATCACTATTATCTAATATAGAAGATAGCTCAAAGCTCGAAGGTGGCGTTATGACGCCCAAAGATTTTTTATACGCGTTTATATTAAATCTTGAAATTTTTGGAAACGCGTTTGTGGAGATTGCGGGCAAAAACCTTTATATACTTCCCTCTATCGAAGCTAGAGTAAACGAAAATAGAGAAATTTTTCAAGTAAAAAACTCTAGATCTATACCTATTAACGCAAAACACTTATATTATTACTCTCCGAATTCTAGATTTTATAGAGAGCCTGATTATTTGGCAGCCATGCTCTCAATTCTAACCAATCAAAAAGCCGACAGCTTTAATAACGCCTTTTTTGAAAAATCCACCCACGCCGATACGGCCATAATCTTTGAAAATTCAGAGCCTGATGAGATGCAGCTTAACGCCTTTAAAGAATTTTTCGGCTCAAATTTTAAAGGGACGGGCAATGCGCACAAAACATTGGTTTTAACCGCAAACGGCGAGAATGCGAAAGTACGTATCGAGGATCTAAGCAAGGTAAGCGATATTAGTTTTGAAAAGCTTAAAAACCTAAATAGGGACGAAATTATAGCCGCGCACGGAGTACCGCCTAGAATGGTCGGAGTAATGACCGCCGGACAGCTTGGAGGCAGCGGAGAGGTAACCGGACAGCTGCACAGCTTTAACGAGCTTACGATCATCCCAAAACAAGATCAAATAGAGTGGTTTTTCGATAGTATTGGCTATCCTATCAAGCTTAAGCCTATCGATGTAAGCAACTTTAAAGACGACGGAGAGCTGGTAGCCGGACTGGTAAGCAGCGGCATAATTAGTTTAAACGAAGCGCGCGGAATTTTGGGTTATAACAAATAAAACGTTTTAAGCCGTTTTAATATTAAAACAATGCAAACGTATCTTTAAAATACGTTCGTTGAAATTGAAGCCGTTTTGAAGTGTTTTGAAGGTGGTTTTTGGTTGCTAGCCAAAGGCGAAGCATAAACGCAAACTGCTTTGCGTTTATGCCAAAAACCAGTGAGCGAGCATATCAACGCGATGCGAGCGATGTATCCGACTCTGCGACTTTGAGCGAAGTGTATATGATTTTAGAACTTGTTTAATCGCTCAAACAAAGCAGAGCAGAGTATAAAATAAATAAGGAAAATAAGATGCAAAATATCATAGATGAAATTAGGCGTTATAACAAATTAAAAATGATAGCCGACGACGAGATAATACCGTATATAGAAATGGCAGAGTCTCAGATAGGCAAATACGCCGCAGAAGAGGCGAGTAAAACAAAAGCCGCCGCTTTTTATACGTTAGCGCTTTTAGGACAGAAGCTTTGGCTTAAAATCCAGCAGCGCGCAAACGAATACAACGAGAGCTTAGATACTTTTAAAGACGTTAAGCAGTGGGAGGAGTATTGGATGGATAAATTTTACAAACTTACGACGAAGAAAAATACGAGCGGATATTTTTATGCCGCTGTTTAAGGAGAGAGTATGGAAGCAGAGAATATCAAGACCGAAAAAGAGCTAATCGCTTTTTGCGAAAAGTTAATTTTAAAACACGAAGACGATTTTAAAATTTTCGTTTCCGAAAGAAGCGCACTTCATCATGCACAGTATAAGGCCGTCTTGACCGTTATTGTTCCCGTTAGCGACGGAGAGGTTGTATTAAAAGAGCTTATGGATCTAACTCCTCTTTTAAATTTTAAAAACTCAAGCGTAGATGCCACGGATGAGCGGGGCGTGGATATACTAAATTTCGATTTCACGCTTGATTTTATGCGCTCTTGTTTGAAGGATGAATAAATGGCGTATTCTAAGCAGACAAAAGAACTCGTTTTAAATTTAATCTCCTCTGGATATTCATTGTCTGAAATTAGCAAAGAATACAAGATCGACGTATCTACTCTGTCGCGTTGGAAAGGCAAAGAGGATAAACAAGGCCGCCTAACCTCTCAAAATTTAAAAGCTCAAATCGCAAAGCTTAGCAAAGACAAAAGTAGCGACAGCAAAGCAAAACAAATAGCGATGCTCTCCGCGTCCCTATCTCGCCTTGAAGGTCAAAAGGCAAAAGAGGCTAAGGTAAAAAATAAGAAAAAGCCTACCGCCGTGATGAACGCAGACTATGAAAGCCTAAAAAATAAGGCTATGGATGAGGGCGGGCTTTACGGTTATCAAAAAGATTTTATCAACGACGCGTCTCAGTTTCGTATCGTGCTAAAATCCCGCCAAATAGGTTTTTCATACGCCTCAAGCCTTGATGCGCTGCTTGGAGCCGTCGCGGGTCGTAATCAGCTGTTTTTGAGCGCGAGCGAAGAGCAAGCTAGGATTTTAATGAACTACCTAGACGGATGGGCCGAGAAATTCGGCATACTTTTCGTTAAAAATAGCGAATACGAAAAGAGCCTAGATAGCGGCGCTACGATTAGGGTTATGGCTCACAACTTCCGCACGGTGCAAGGTTTTACGGGCGATATTTGGATGGACGAGTTTGCGTGGTATCCGAATCAAAAGCGAATCTGGCACGCGTTTGTCCCGTCTATCGGCGCGGTAGCGGGTCGCCTCACTATCCTATCTACGCCGTTTGAAGAGAATTCGCTATTTCACGAGCTATTCGACAACGAAACAAAATACTATATGTTTTCGAGGCATAGAGTAGATATTTATAGAGCCATAGAGGACGGACTAAATTTCGATCTTGAAACTATGCGAGATCTTTTTGACGCCGATACATGGGCGAGCGCGTATGAGTGCCAATTCATAGACGACGAAAATGCGCTTTTAAGCGTGGAGCTTATAAAAAGTTGTATAAAAGACTATGCGCCGGCGCTTCCCGCCAAAAGTGTCCCGCAATATGCGGGATTTGACGTCGGCCGCACGAAAGATAGATCGGCTCATATAGCCGTATACGACGAAGGCGGCGTAAAGAAGCTAAGCGTGCTAGACATTATCGCCAAAGCAAGCTTTGAAGCGCAAGAAAATTTACTCATCGACTTTTTACGTTTTAATCCTTTAGCTATGCAAAAGATAGATAAAACCGGTATCGGCATGAGCGTAGCCGAAAAGGTAAAAAGGCGCTTTCCTTCAAGGGTGCAAGGGGTCTATTTTACGCAAAGCAGCAAAGAGGCTATGGCGCTAAATTTAAAAAAGCACTTTGAAGATAAAAGCATAATCATCCCAAACGACCCGGCATTAATAGCCGATCTTCACGCTATAAAGCGAAAAGCGGGCGCTAAAAGCTTTATTTACGACAGCGACCGAAACGAACACGGCCACGCAGACCGCTTTTGGGCGCTTGCGCTCGCGCTTAGCTACTTTGAAAAGGTGAGGGATAAAAGAGGTAAGGCGTACATTATTTAAAAATTTGATATAATTTTTTTAAACCAAAATAAGCTTACTTGACAAAAGAGAGGGGTGGCATGAAAAGGTTTTTGGTTATTTTACTTATGGGTATGTTTGTATTTTGCGGATGCGAAAGCAAAGATGAAAATATTAAGGCAGATATAGAAAAATACGAAGAACTTCTTACAAATATGTATATATTTTATTACAAAAAATACAACCCAGTAAGGTGTGCCCACACGCAATATAAGGGCTATTTGTTTATAAAATGTTTTGAAGCGGGGGGCGATCATGCA
>NZ_CALEDC010000458.1 GCF_937949835.1 uncultured Campylobacter sp. | reverse complement strand
GGCAGACAGGGATAGTCGCGCTATCGGTATCGGCGGCGCGCGGCTTGCTATGTCGCGGATGAAATTTAGGCGTGATTAAATTAATATCTAAATTTTAAAAAATCGACTAGCAGATAAAATTTCGGAACGATTAAGATTTAATATCCGAATTTTAGAAAGATCGTTTGGCTGATAAAATTTAGAAACGATTAAATTTAAGATCAGAATTTGCAGAAATCGCCTAGCGGATGAAATTTTAGCGCGATCTGAAATTTAGCGGCCGAGTTTAAGGAAAATTTCGCTTAAATTCTAAAACTCAGATCCAAATCAAGGAGCGAAATGCAAATAGGTATCAAATTTTCACTTGCGGTTCACATCATGCTTTGCGTCGCGTATTTTCGCGAGGAGAAGGTCACGGGCGATTTCGTCGCCGCAAGCTCGGGGATAAACCCCGCCATCGCGCGCAAGCTGATCTCGCAGCTAAAAAACGCGGCTTTGGTGCTCACGACCGCGGGCGTGGGCGGCATCACACTAGCTCGCGACGCGCGACTCATCACGCTTTTAGACATTTACGAGGCGGTGAGCGAGGAGGACGCGATGTTTCGCCTGCACAAAGGCTCGCCTAGCGCCTGCCCCGTGGGCGGCAAGATCGAGGCGATACTCGCGCCGCGATTTGCTCGCATTCAGAATGATTTTAAAAAATCCCTATCAAGCGTGAGCTTGGCGGATCTTTTGAGCGATTTGGGATAGAGCTTTAAAATTCTAAATACGCATTTATCTTCTAAACTTGCTCGAATTTCAAGGCTTGCGGGCTAAATTTATATAAAATTTTACCCGCTCGCCATGTAAAATTTCGGTTTAATTTGATTTGAGATATAATCCTCCTAATTAATTCTAAGGGGAAATTTTGAAATATTTAAAAGCCATATTGCAATTCATCGCAGTTTTTGCTTGCCTTATTTTGTATCTATTCATAAGCGGAAGAGTAGGACTTCATAAATCTCAATCTCACTACACTATTACGATAGGCTCCGATACTACTAAAGAAGCGGGACTTGATAAGTATGTAAGCGAAGCGGAGATGCAAAGTTTTGCATTTAGACATTGGGATATAGATTACAATTCAAATCCGAAAAACGTATTTAAAGAACCCCCTATAGACGTAGAGCTAAAAAGGCTTTTAAAAAGCAAGCAAACTGATAAAATTTTAAAATTTATGAAAGATAACAATCTATCCGTAGAGCATACTATGCACGGAGGTGTAACGCCCGTGATGTATTCTAGCTTTTGGGATGATACAAATACTACCCAAGAGCTTATAAAGCTAGGCGCGGATATACATAAAAAAGACGAATACAAGCTATCCGCTATGGCTTATGCGATAGAAAATAATGCTACTAAAGCGGTAAGACTGCTTTTAGACAACGGGGTTAAATTTGAAGAGGCGGAAGTCGTTAGAAACAGACTGCTTCCGCCGAATTATAACCATATAAAATCTTTGCAAATAAGTGATGATGGAAATTTTACGTTGATTTATGATACCAACTATCCTATGATTAGTATAGGAGAGCCGAATTATTTCTTTTCATATCTTACGAATACGAATATGTATGAGATAGCAAAGATGGCATTAGAAAGCGGCTACAAGCCATATATTTGGAAATTTCAAAACTCTACGGTAGGTTTAAGGTACGGAAACGATATTAAAAAGGTCGTGCCTGAAGGAATATTAAATGATAAAGCGGAACCGACGGACGGATTTGATATTACCGAATATGATTTTTCATTGTATGATACATTTCCGGGCACTCCAAATTACGAACCGATTTTAAAGCTGCTTATGCAGTATAACGTAGGCGGACAACCGAGTCCGGAATTTCTAAAACGAAAATATGATGATTGTCATAGAAACTATATATATAGTTTGGATAGTTATTATAAAATAAACTACGATGCAACTTATTATATACCTAAAAGTGAAATTTCTCTTATAACGACGGTATATCGCAAATATTGCAAAGATAGAAATTCTACATTTAAAGATGTTTATGAATATACGAAATTTGCAAGCGAGTTAAATGAAATGGAAGCGGTATCCATCCATATGTATACCAGAGATAAAGACGGTCGTAAGCTTGATCAGCCGTATAAAGATAATTTAAAAAAGCTAGATAAATATATAGATGAAATCTCATCCGATGAGATAAAAAATGCAAGAAAAGAATGTCATCAAAACTAAATATTAAGGAGAATAAAATGACAGAAGAAGAGTTAAACTAACACGCTCAAAATTAGCTTTTTGATATAAAGTTAACCCACAAGCTCGGGCTTAAATTTAAACTAGCCCGAGCCAAAACTACAATTTTATCTTCCTAACTTCCAGCTCGCCGCCAAAAAAGTTCGCGTAGTAAAGCAGGTCTTTTTCGACCTCAAGCCCCGCTAGGTAGCGCAGAGCGAGGTTCGCCTCAAAGCTTGCCGCAAACATTACGATCGCAGCCGTTATGCCCGCAGGCGTCGCGTTTAGGCTCGGGAAAAATTTAAAATCCGCATTCTGCACGAAGCAGACTTGGCACTGCCAGCTGTCCACCGACGCAAACACCCACGGCACGCCTATTTGCTTAGCAAACGCATCGATCTGCGCACGCGTGGCGAGATTATCGGTCGCATCCAAAATCAGATCAAATTTCTCGCCCGCGCCTATCGCGCTAGCGAAAAATTCCTCCGCGCGGCTCTTATGCACCTCCACGCTCACGCCGTCGTAGCGAGCCTCCGTGCGGCTTTTAAAAACGTCCGCTTTAAATTTGCCCTCGTCTTCGAGCGTGAATAAAATTTGCCTGTGGATGTTGTGAAGCGCCACCGTGTCGAAATCCACGACGCTGATCCGCCCGATGCCGCTTGCGCCCAGAGCGTAAGAAAGGCTGCTTCCAAGCCCGCCCGCGCCGATGATCAGGATGCGTTTATCCGCAAGCGCGCGCTGCGTCTGCTCGCCCCAAAGTTGGATCTGTCTGTGAAAGTAGTTCATAAAAGCCCCCTACTGACTAGATTTTTTCGGAATTTCCACAACCCGCGCGCCGCAGCGATCTCGTCCGCGTCCACTTCGCACATCAGCACGCCCTCTTCGTTTTTCAGCTCGTTTGCGATCTCGCCGCCGGGGGTTACGACGAAGCTCTCGCCGTAAAATTTAAACTCGCTCTCGCCGAATTTCGCCTCGCCGATGCGGTTGGCGCGGATGACGTAGAGCGAGTTTGTAAACGCGCGCATCTTCAAAAGCTCGCGCCAGCGCCCGCCGCTTTCGAAGGTCGAAGCGCACGGCACGAGCACGCAACCGACGTTTTTTTGCATAAAATAGCGCCAAAATACGTCAAAATGTGCCTCGTAGCCGAAGCAGACGCCGAATTTCACGCCGCCTTCGCTAAAGATCATCGGCGAAATTTTACCGATTTTGCGGCTTTTGCGGTTGGCGAAAAAACTCTCCTCATTCCAGTGCGGATAGTCCATCAGGATATTTTGATCGTAAAATTTCACCTCCGAGGGCGAAAATTTCGCGCAGGATTTCACCCAGATAGGCTCGTTTTCGCTCGCGCAAAAGATCTCCTCTTTGCTCGCATCTTTTTGGCTTTCGGCTTTTAAATTTGAAGCGTTCGAGTTACTCGGGATCGAAGCGCTTAAATTTAAACCGTCTGCGGAATTTGCGGCTTTGAAATTTAAAGATTTTGCGCCGCAGGAGTTTAAAGCGCCTTTGGAATTTGAACCATCGTTGGAATTTAAATCGCTCTTGGAATTTAGCTCGCCCTTGCAACCGGGCTCGCTTTTAAGGCTTAAGGAATTTTCGCTGCTAGAGCTCGCGCTTTTTTGAGCCGCGCCGCCGAAAATGCCCGCCTGCCTCAAAATCGCGCCGCTTGCGGCTCTGATTATCGGCGCCACGATATGTAGGTCGTATTTGGCGGCCAGCCGCGCCATCAGCTCCTGCTTATGCTCGCTCTGTTCGCACGCGATGGAGCGGGGCATCTTTTTAAGCTCGCTAAAGAAGGAATTTAGCTCATATTCGCCCAGTAGCACGATCCGCGCGCCGTTGTCTTTGGCGACCTTCATATAGTAATCGATCCGATTTTCGCTCATCGAAAGCGTCGGTAGTTGCAAAACGCATACGTTTATCATCGCCGCCTCCTAAGCCTGCTCGGGTGCGTTTATTTCGGCGACCTCGAGTTTGGCGTTTTCTAAAATTTCCTTCGCCTCCTTTAGCAGCGCGACGCCCTGTTTATACAGCTTCACGCTCTCCTCTAGGCTCAGATCCTTGTCGTTTAGGCTTTTTAAAAGCGCGTTAATCTTTTCCATTTTTTCTTCAAAACTCATCCAAAATCCTTTTTATGATGTAATCAAATTTTTCTATCTCGACCAAAAACGCGTCGTGTCCGTAGTCGCTGTCAATCTGCGCGTAGCTAGTGCGATCTTTTTTGCCCAGATCGCTCATCGCATCGTAAATTTCTTTCATCAGCTCGGGCGGAAAGAGCACGTCGCCTTTGAAAGAGATGAGGTGTAGGCGCGATCTGATCTGCGCGCAGGCGTTTTTGAGATTGCCGTAGTGGCGCGTGCAATCAAATATATTCATCATCTTGGCGATGTAGAGATAGCACAGCGGATCGAACCTGCGCGCGAAATTTTCGCCGTTGTATTCAAGGTAGCGATCCACCTGAAAGCGTCCGTTAATCTCGTAAAGACCGTCGGTTTCGACGTAGTTGCGCCCAAATTTTTCCTGCATCGAGCTTGGGCTTAAAAAACTTATATGCCCCGCCATGCGCCCCACCGCCATGCCGTCAAGCCCGCGCTCGGCGATCAGATTTTTATCGTAGTTGCCGTTTTTAAAGCTCGGATCGCGCAAGATGGCCTCGGTCGCGATCTTATTAAACGCGATCGCCCAAGGCTGCGTAGCGTATGTGCTTGCGAGCACGAAAATTTCATCCGCAAATTCGGGATATTCGATCGCGTAGCACAGCGCCTGCATTCCGCCCAGGCTGCCGCCGATAACGGCGCGGGCGCGGGCGATGCCTAGGCGCTTTAAAAGCATCATCTGCGCGCGCACGACGTCCGAGACGACCACTACCGGAAAGCGCAAGCGATACTCGCGGCCGCTGCTTTCATCGACATCAAGCGGGCATGTCGAGCCGAACGGCGAAGCTAAAATGTTTATGCAGATGACGAAAAATTTTGTCGTATCGATCGCTTTATGATCGCCGATGAGCCCGTCCCACCAGCCGGGCTTAACGTCGCCTTCGTAAAGTCCCGCGGCGTGCGCGGAGCCGGTTAAGGCGTGGCAGATGACGATGACGTTTGATTTGTCCGGGTTTAGCTCGCCGTAGGTTTCATAGGCGAGCTTGAAGTTAGAAAAGACGCGGCCGCTCTCCAGATAGAGCGGCTCGTCGAAATTTTGAATTTTGCTCTGAAGGATCACTGATTTACTCGGTAATTCGGCGCTTCCTGCGTAATGATGACGTCGTGGACGTGGCTTTCTTTAAGACCTGCGCTCGTGATCTCGACGAATTCCGCCTTTTGCTGAAAGGTCGCGATATCCTTGCTGCCGCAGTATCCCATCGAGCTTCGCAAGCCGCCTAGCAGCTGAAAGATCACGTCTTTTAGCATGCCCGCGTAAGGCACGCGTCCCTCGACACCCTCGGGCACGAGCTTTTCTTTTGCGGTGCCGTCTTGAAAGTAGCGATCCGAGCTTCCCTTATGCATCGCCGCTCAGGAACCCATGCCGCGGTAGGTTTTGTACTGGCGACCCTGAAACGTAATGAGCTCGCCCGGGGTCTCGTAGCAGCCTGCAAGCAGACTTCCCATCATCACCGAGCTTGCACCCGCAGCTAGAGCTTTGGCGATATCGCCCGAGTATTTGATGCCGCCGTCTGCGATGATCGGAATTCCAAATTTAGCCGCCTCGATCGCGCAATCGTTGATCGCGGTAAACTGCGGCACGCCCACGCCCGCTACGATGCGCGTAGTGCAGATCGAGCCCGGGCCGATACCTACTTTAATCGCATCGGCTCCTGCGTTTGCGATATCCTTTATGCTGGCGGGGTTTGCGACGTTTCCGACCACTACGTCGACGTCGAAATTTCGCTTCAGCTCCTTAAGCGTGTCGATAATGCCTTTGGAGTGTCCGTGCGCAGAGTCCATCACAAGCGCGTCTACGCCCGCTTTGACGAGAGCTTCGGCTCTTTGCAGATGGCCTACGCCAATCGCCGCGGCGACGCGAAGGCGGCCGAATTTGTCTTTATTAGCGCTTGGATATTCGATGCGCTTTTTAAGGTCTTTGATCGTAATAAGCCCCTCTAAGTGGCCGTTTGCGTCGATTATCGGAAGCTTTTCTACCTTATTGTTTCTAAAAATTTTCTCCGCATCATCAAGCGTGCAGCCCTTTGGGGCGGTAATTAGCGGAGCTTTGGTCATCTTTTCGCCTACTAGCGCGGCGGTGTCGGTTTCAAAGCGCAGATCGCGATTGGTCAAAATTCCAATCAGCACGCCGTTATCGTCGATAACGGGAATGCCGCTAATATGGTACTCGCTCATCAGATCGAGAGCGTCTTTGATCGTGGCGTCCGCCTTGATCGAGATAGGGTCTATAATGACGCCGCTTTCGCTCTTTTTTACGCGGCGAACCATCTTGGCTTGGGAGTCCTCATCCATATTTTTATGGATAACGCCGATGCCGCCGAGGCGCGCCATCATTATCGCGGTGCGGTACTCGGTGACCGTATCCATCGCAGCACTCACAAGAGGGGTATTTAGCGTGATATTTTTCGTAAAACTCGTGCTGATATCGACCTCTTTGGGTAAAATTTCAGAGGATTGCGGTACCAACAAAACATCCTCGAAGG
>NZ_CALEDC010000457.1 GCF_937949835.1 uncultured Campylobacter sp. | reverse complement strand
GCGCCTTGAAATACTCGCCAAGCTTGGCGATGTATTCATACATAGCCGCAAATTCATGCAAAGTATCGTAAAAAACGATATGATCGAGCGGCTTTTTGTCGCGCAGTAACAAATCTAGCATCGCCGTGCTATCTTTGCCGCCCGAAAGCGTTGCGATATAGGTCATACTATTTTCCTCCTCCTATTCTCTCGTAAATCGGCATATTGCGCTCATCAAATTCACCCGTCCATATGCGTATTTCGTAGTTTTTCATCGGCATCGGCAAAGATAGCTTTGGGTTGCACGCCTCGCCATAGCCCCATAATATCGTGATGGTTTTCTGGGCGAAATTTATTTCCCAAGGTTCTACCTTTTCGCCGGTTTGCTTATCAACGATTATCATCTCTTTCGGTTTTATTGCAGAAATCATTCCTCATCCTTTTCTCGCGGCAATCTAAAGCCTAGTGCGTAAAGAGGGACAGCTGTTTCTATTTCATTGGGACCGAGCATTTCTTTGTCAAGGTCGCTTGTTGTGTATCTAGCGTCTGTCATTTTCCACTCGCCATCTACATCTTGGTATTCCCAATACCAAAGGACGTCATCGACTTTGATGAAAATTTTCTCGAAATGTTCGTATGCCCCTTTGCATTGATACCCTTCTTCTTCTGCCGTATATTTCTCGCCTATCGAAACTACGCGATAAATATCTCCCCGATAAAGAGGTTGTCCCTCCTTTTCCAAATGGACGAGCATGTCGCCTATTTTAAATTTCGGTCCCCTTTTCTCTTTAGGTTTGATGCGGTATTCGAATTTATCCCAATTCCAAAGCGGGAGGTTTACAAAAGTCCATTCTCCTTCGCAATTAGCCGAACGCCTCTCTATCCCCTCACCTCTCTCATAAGCTTGCAGAACCTCAATCATTTCTTTTGTCGTCATTTTGTATCCTTTAAAATTTCTGGGTTCCGTAGATACTGCCGAGGACTTCAAACCCGCCTGAGGCATTTTTGCACCCCTTCGTAATCGGAATATCAGGCACAATTTTCGATAGATCACGCATATAAAATCCGCAATCAAAGCGAATTTCATAAATAAGCAGATCCCATCTGACGATGTATCCAGTATAAATTTCTACGCCGTTTTTGTCTTTAAAACCGGCAAATTGTAATAGTTCAATATCTTTGAAGCTCGCCTCAAAATTTACGGCCGTTTCTTTATCCCAAAGCGTCACTTCTTCGTTTGCGAAGTCGATACTTAGCACCTCATAAATTCGTCCATCGGCTTTTAAGAACGCTTTAAATTTAATCTCTCTCATCGTCCCCTCCTTCATACAGTTTCTTTATGATTTGCTTTGCTTTTTCGTATTTCTCACGCTGCCCCTTTTCGTGATAAAGGCGAAAAGCAATATCGTCTAAAAACAGATTGCCATAGGTCATTGTTTTGGAGCATTTAAATTTCCCGCCTGTCGAAAAGCAAACCGTCAGTCCCTCAAAAATATTTTCGTGCAGGCTATGGAAAGGGAAGTCATCCCGTATCTGCTCTCCGGCAATTTTAAAAAACGCCTTTTGCGCTTGTTTTTTCTTATCTTTGATCTCTACAAGCCTTCTTTGAAGCTCTTGCAGTTCTGTTTTATAGCTCATTAACTTCTCTCCTTAAAAAATACTAGCCAATGCGTTTCTGTCGCCGTCTTTTGCCCCAATAGCGGAGCTACGGAAAAACACTTTAGCACCTCGCTTAACTTGATTTGATTTTCATTCCATTTGAAAATTAACGTTCCGCCTGGCTTTAAAACTCGCATACATTCATCAAAACCCCTTGCCAAATCCTCGCGCCAGCTCTCGTCAAGCTTGCCATATTTTTTTGCCATCCAAGAGTTTTGGCCGAGCCTAAAAAGGTGCGGCGGATCGAATATCACAAGATAAAAGCTTTCATCCGCAAAAGGCAAATTTCTAAAATCCGATATAGTATCCGGGCTAACTTCAAAGATTCGTCCGTCGCAAAGCGTGTAGCTTTCTTTGCGGATGTCACAAAAATGCACACTTTCATTTTGCTTATCGAAATAAAACATCTTGCCGCCGCAGCAAACGTCAAGTACTGGTTTCATCCTATATCCTCGCAAGCAAAACCGCCATAATGAGAGAAAAATAGAGCGCCAAGCAAAACACGATTAAAACAATTTGCTTAAATTTCATCTTTTTCCTCCTTTTTAGAGCCTGCCGCTTCTCTCATAGCCTCCCGCTCACGAGCTAGAAACTCCGCGCGCGCTTCTGCGTTCATTGCCAAAAGCGCCTCTAGGTTCTCGCACATTTTCTCTACTATCTTTCCGCCACGATGCCATCGAAATCGCAAAAAGCGCTGAAGCACATTTAAGTGCGGCGAGCCCGTGCCCTTGTGTGCGATCCACGCAAGCTCATAATCGCTTGCGACTAATTCGATCGCCTCATAATAAAGCCGCTCTATTCGCTCTTTAAGCGCGGGAGTGATCGGGTCTTTAAAGGCTAGATAATAGTGCTCCGTCTCTACCTGTAGCGCCCCATCTAGCTTACGGAAGCGATCCGTGCGCCCGATCTTTCGGTCCTTACTTGCCTGCACGTCGATTACGTAGAGCTTTTTGCCCTCGCGCTTTGCAAATTCACTCGCGTTCATCCACATAGGGCTCCCTCTCTGCAAAATCCATCGCATCGTCTATCTCTCTATCATACGCCGTATCCGCTCCGTAATCATCCCACCATTGTGTCTCCGCTGCGGCGCGCCATTCATCGAAGTCGCCGTATTCGTTTAGCCATTCTAGCTCGCCCATTGTCCCCTCCTTAAAACGGGATCGTGTTGCCGCCGTCATCATATTTATCGGCTGCGGGCTTTTTGGCTCGGCTTTGCGCTCCGCCGCTTTGAGTGTAGTTTTGCGTGCCGCCCTGATTGTTTTGAGGGCTGCCTAGCATCTCTAGGCTCTCTACCTCTACTACGTGCTTACTGCGGTTTTGTCCGCTTTGATCCTGCCACTGCTCCAGCTTGAGCCGCCCCTCTACGGCAAGCTTTGAGCCTTTGCGGAGGTATTGATTGGCGACCTCCGCCGTGCGCCCGAAAAACTTCAGGTCAATAAAGCAGGTTTCCTCCGCGGTTTCCCCCTGCGCGTTCTTAAATTTTCTCGTTACGGCGATACCCGAGTTTCCGACGCAATATCCGCTCTGCGTGTATCTTAGCTCGATATCGCGGGTTAAATTTCCGATTAAAACGACTTTATTCATTTTATTTCCTTTTCAAATTCTTTGATAAATTCGGGCTCTATGCCGTTTTCGGCGCAGAGCGTCTCGATGTAAGCCAAATGAGCTAGCATATCCGCCGTGCTTAGTTGCGTGTAGCTTAGCGGGGCGCCATCTTTTTCCCTTGGATAGTCGAAATCCAGCACCTTTAAAAGCTGCTTTAGGGTGCCCGCGCTAAGATAAAACGGGCGAATGGCGATGCGATGCTCTCTGATACATAAATATCTAAGAGATCGCATCTGTGCCAATACTACGCCGTGCATAAAGCGGTTAAACTGCCCGCTAATTTGCAACTCTCACGCTCCAGCGCTCGCTACCCGCCTTTAAAAACTCGTCTGGGATTACGGCGCCGCTTTGCTCGCAATATGCCTTATAGTCATAGCTAGGCTTAATTTCTGACTTGCAGATAGTTAGCCCGTAAGCCTTTATTTCTACACCGCCAGCTTTTTTAATGGCGCGCTTTTTTAGCTCGTCAAGCCTATCGTCAAGCTCTTTTTTCTGCGCGCTAAGGGTTAAAATTTCATCGCTCAAGCTTAGCCACTCCTCATCGGGAGCGGCTTTAGCATAGGTCGCCTCAAACTCGTTCCACGCCTTAATAAGCTTTTTGATCGCCTTTTCGTCGCGCTCTACGACAACGTGGCGGATTTGCAGATCGAAATTATCGTCTATCTTGCCGACGGCAAAAATACACTTCGCGAGGTCGCAAACGAAAAGCTGGTGTTGGATCTGCCAAAAATACTTTTCGCTAGGTTTGCCGGTACGCTCCAAAACCTCATACTCGTTCGCGCTAAATTTAATCTCTAAAATTTCGCCGTCTATAATGTCTAGCCCGTCAAAGCTCGCGCTAAATCTCGGATCATCGTCGCTAAGTCCTACGACGGGCTGAAAATCCGCGTTTAAAAGCTTGTTGATATACTCGCGGATTTTGGGCTCATACTCTTTGCCGAGCCTCATTGCCTCGCTCTGAAAAATCTCTTTGCCGCCGTATTTGATTTCGGCTAGTTTGTAAGGCTTGTTAAAACCGCAGCCCATAACGTCGCCTGCCTCGGAGGCGTTAAATTTATCTTTTCTATATTCCAGCCACTCGGGGCTTCCTTGTTGTAAATTTATGAATTTCATTACGCGCCCTTTCTCATTTCTTGCGCCTTTGCGAGCTTTTGCAGAAGCTGTGCGCGCACTTTCTCAAACGGCACAAACGCTATGTCGCTTGTCTTATACGCCGCGGCTACCTTTTGTGGATCGGTGCCGCTCGCCTCGCAAAGCTGAAGCAGATCCGCCACCTGTTCCGCACTCATCGGCGCGGGGTATTCGCCTCTCTTATTAGCAGCACCGGCGCCGTGATCGTTAGTGGCGTCGGCATCCTTGGCGTCATCTATTGCAAATAGCCCGTTTAGCGCATATTTTCTAGCGTAGCTTGAGGCCGCGCCCGTGATTTGGCTCTCGTCGCTACCTTTTTTGCTTGCGGGCTCTCTAGCATACGCACTTACGCCCACCTCGCCGTCTTTGCCTTTTAGCGTGACAGTCGCTTTTACGTAGATGCGGTCGGCTACGGCTATAATTTCATCT
>NZ_CALEDC010000456.1 GCF_937949835.1 uncultured Campylobacter sp. | reverse complement strand
CCGTCTTTAAAAACAACCTTACCCGCACCCGCGAGACGCTTTAAAAGCTGCGCGCTCGCTTCGTCAAACATCGCCTCCACGTCGCTCGTGCGCTGCGGACGACGTGCCAAAGTATGCAATATCTCGTCCTCACTAAAACTTAACCGCTCGCTTGCGTATTTGGGCGCAGCGATGATATTTACGTTTTGATTTTCGATGAAAGTGGCTAGATAGCGCAGCTGCGCCTCGCTCACACCCTGCACGCGGTATGCAGGCGGACGATCGATCGTGCCGAGATCGACGCGGTGCGGATTGATGCGAGCTAAAGCCGCATTCAGCGCCGCAAAATCCTCTTGCGTGTCGTTTAGCCCGCGCACGACTAGGATTTCGATATCGAGCTCGCCGCGAAACTCGCGCGCAAAATCCGCGATCGCGCTTACGATATCCTCGGCGCCAATGCCTACGTGCGGGCCGTCCACCTTGCGAAAGCTTCTCGCAAGCACGCTATCTAGCGAAAATTTACAAATATCAAGCTTCGCTAACGCTGCGCTGTTTTCGCGCACGAGTGAGCCGTTTGACAAAACGAGCAGCTTCTGCGGCAGGTGCAGCGCTTTTAGCGCGTCCACGAGCTCTGCAAAGCGCGGATGCAGCGTGGGCTCGCCGTTTGCCGTGATCGTGATGACGTCAATGCCCGCGTGGCTTTGCAGCGCGGTTTTCAGCTCGGCGATGACCGGGCCGATCTCACAGGGCTCGCTCATCGCTCCTACCGGCTTGCCCGCGCCCAGCTCGCAATAGACGCAGTTGAAGTTGCACTGCTTGCGCTGCGGGCTCAGATCGATGCCGAGGCTGCGCCCGAACCTGCGCGAGGTTACGGGCCCGAAAATATATCTCATTTTTGCTCCGATGATTTGATTTGCGGGAGTTTGCTTGCGCGCAAAAATTTCGCTTTAAATTGTGCTTTGCGGAATTTTAATTTGCAAAATTTTAATTTGAAATTTTGCCTCGTGAAATTTTACTGAAATTTGCTTTTAAAAATTTAACTAGAAAATCCCGCTTTTAAATTTTACGTAGCAAGTTTTTACCGATCTTAAGCCTCGCGCCAATAACGCTTTGCATCGAGCTTTTAAAATTCTACGTAGCAAATTTATGCCTTGGAATTTAACTTCCGCGTGCCGAAATTTAGCGCCGCTTTTATGCGAAATTTCATTTCTGCGCACCGCCCCCGCTAGGACGGAATTTTAAACTTAGAGTTTTGAATTTATCCTTAAATTT
>NZ_CALEDC010000455.1 GCF_937949835.1 uncultured Campylobacter sp. | reverse complement strand
CCGGATTTGATCTTATTTTCGATGACGATTGCGTGGTTTTGATCTTTGATGAAAATATCTATATTTTTGTATTCTCTTAAAATTTGCGCATCTTCACTTACGTTTAGCCGTAAAATTTCACTTGCAAATTTTAAAAATAGCTTCGCATCGTTTCGCAGATAATAGACTATCCAATTTGAAAAGCTTAACTCATCGTCCATTTTGCCGATTATCTCTAAGATATTTTGCTCTTTAGCTTTAAAATTTAAAATTTCATCTCGTTTAATCCGTTTCGCAGTGTCGCCGCTCTGCCAAAGCTCGGGCACGAAAATTTTATCCAGCACGCTTTCGTGGCGGACATATTGCTTCAAAGATTGCGAGGAAAATTTAAATGGCACTAAAAAATGCGTTTCGTCTATCAATTTCTCGTCATCAACGATGTAAAATTTAAATTTTGGTTTTTTAAAATTCGACGTCTCAAATGTTATATACGCCGCATTGGGGCTATCGTTTTCGCTTTCAAATAGCTCGTTTAGAGGCACACCGCCGTAAGTGATATTTTGTGCTTCAATCATTTCGGATTGTCTTTTAAGCTCCTCTTTAGCGCCGCGCTTTCTGCCGCTAGCAAAAAGTTCATCGCTCAAAAGCAGTTTTAACTCGCTAGCGCGAGCTAAAATTTCAAAACAGTGTTTCGAGATGGCACGTACTAAAAGGACTTTGTGTGCGTCCTTCGCATCCTCGTTTATCGTGCCGTAAGGATTTACATAGATGTAGTGCCTGCCGTTATCTGCCTTAAAAAGATTGATGATTTCGTGCCCCAAGCTCTCGTTCAAATAACCGCCCGAAAACATTCGATTTATAATTATCATCTCAGAATAAATTCCTATCTATATTTTTGGCGCTAAATTTAAGTACGCATTCTCGTATGGCGTTGCGTACTTCGTCGCGCTTTTGTTTGTCGTAAAAATATAATCCCGTCGAGCCGAAGCTTCCAAAGACGTAGAGATAATATCTTGTTTGGATATCATTAATGCGCCGCCCCAATCTAGCTGTTTTAGCATTTTTGGAGCTCATCCTAAAAAATTTAATCACCGCTAGGAAAATTTTAAAAATATTGGCGCTTTTTACCTCTTTTTTCTCTAAGCGCATATCCTCGATTTGATCTGCCGTGACGGTTTTGCTTCGCATTAAATTCCAATACGGCGCGCAGAGCAAAACGGCTACAATGCTATTTTCAACGTCGCTTCTAGGGAAAGTGATTTTACCCGTTTGCATATCGATCAGGTATCTTTTGTTTTTGTTGTAGATCAAAATGCTTTGAAACGGCAAAAGCACTAAAATCACGGCACCCACGCCTGATGGTAACAGCAAAATTCCAATGAGTAGCGCCCATTTAAAATTTTTAAAAACGACCTCTAGCGCGGTATGGACATCGATTATTTCATATTTCATAAAATTCTCTTGCGATGAAATTTTAAAATTTTATTCATTTGATCGCTTGCGCGATTTAAATTCTAAAAAGCGCCGAAGCATTAAGACCTCAGCGCTTTTTAGATAAATTTCGCGACCAAATACGGCGCGAGATTATTTCCTTTTGCGGCGCTTTTTATCGCCCGCTTTTTGGGCGGGAGTTCTAAAGCATCCTGCCTTTTTTGTTTTGTTGGAACTCATTCGGTTCTTAACTGGCATTTCCTGCTCCTTATAGAAAAAATATACGTAATTATACCCCCCCCCCCCCTGAAATTTGGTTGAAATTTTGTTTATTAAAGATTAAAAGATTAAATGAATGGGAATTTCAAACGAGCGCTCAACATAGAATTTTGATCAGAATTTTAAATTTTTAAAATGAAATTTAACATAGTATTTGCCCGCGTAGCAGCGGGCAAGCGAATAGAATTCCGCCTGCGCGGCAGCAGGCAGAATTCTTTAAAATTTTAAATTGCAAAATTTAGAATTTTAAAATTTGCGACTTAGCGGATCTCTTTTAGCTGTACGACTTCGCCGGCGAGCATCTCTTCGGCGCTCTCTCCGGATTCTGCTGCCAAATCCCTTTTTTTGGCAAGATCGACGTTTTTGATCTGTAGATCGAGGTCGTTTCGCTTAGAGGCCTTATCCAGCGCCTCCTCGCGAGTAATGATGCCATCTCTGTAAAGATCGAGCAGGTGCTGATCGAAGGTCTGCATGCCGTAGGTGTTGCGACCATCGGCGATCGCGTCTGGAATTTCATCGTCGCGCGCATCAAGTATCATATCCTTAATACGGGTGTTTTTGCGTAGAATTTCAACGACGGCTACGCGCTTTCCCTCGATAGTACGGGCAAGGCGCTGAGATATGACCGCCTCTAAGACGGACGCGAGCGTCATTCGGATACGCTCCTGTTCGGCCTGCTCAAACATCGCGATAATGCGGTTTACCGTCTCTTTCGCATCAATGGTATGCACCGTCGAAAACACTAAGTGGCCCGTTTCTGCGGCGTGAAGTGCGGTCTCGATCGTCTCTAAATCGCGCATCTCGCCCACAAATATGACGTCTGGATCCTCTCGCAGCGCAGCGCGAAGCGAATCGGCGAAGTTATTGCAGTCCTCACCAATAGCGCGCTGATTGATAATGCATTTATCGTCTTTGAAAACGAACTCCACGGGGTCTTCAATCGTAACGACGTGGCTGGTTCTTTGCCTATTTATGCGATTGATCATGCTTGCGATCGTGGTCGTCTTTCCGCTTCCCGTAGGTCCCGTAAGTAGCACGACGCCGCGCATAGCAGTGTCGCAAATATCTTTAATCGAAGGCGGTAGACCTAGATCGTCGATCTCTGGAATTTTAACCGGGATCGTTCGGAAAACCGCGCTGATACCGTCGATCTGAAAGAAAATATTAACGCGGAAGCGATAATCTTCGTTTAGCTTGTAGGTAAAATCCACGCTCTTTTTCTCGATAAGCTCAGGAAAGCGCGTGATGAGAAGCTCCTTAGCTAGCGTCATCGCGTCTTCTTTCAAAAATGGCGTTTTACTAAATTTTACTAGCTCGCCGTGGATACGACCTCTGATGACCGCGCCTGATTTAATGTGAAGGTCGCTACCGCCGTTTTGGATTAGAAATTCCAGATATTTATTTAGCCTATCTCGCTGCTTAAAATCCAGCGTAGAAGCGTCAACTTGATACTGCGAATAATCTATAGAACCCGCCATCATTTCTCCTTTTTAAGTGTTTTTATTATCTCTTTAAATGCTTCTTCAAAGGCCACCAGTCCGTCATCCAGCAGCTTTTTATACGCCTTTTTCATATCGATCTTCGCGTCCGCTACGCGAGCGAAAAATTCCTCTATCTGCGCGTCGCTAGGCGGCATTTTGGGCTTTTGATCGCCGCTTATAAAAGCCTCTATGGTCTCAAGCGGCGCGGTGTTTACGCAGCCCGGATACATTAGCTCGCTTACGTAGTAATCCTTCGGCAGATCATCTCCTTTTACGCCCGTGCTCGCAAACAGCGGCTTTACGTAGTTTAAATTTTCTTTAGCGATGATATTGTAGCACTTCGCGGCGTTCATTATGCCGATTTTGCCGGTAGGAAGGCCCGCCGCGGCCATTTTTTCATCCAGTAACCTATCGAAGCGGCTAACGAAGATGCTAATTACGGTTTTTGGTAAATTTGCCTTCGGGAAGTAGCGACGAAAGCCCGCGATTCCCTCTTTTATCGCCTCGATGCATTTTACGGTCTGTTCGGGCGAAAAAACCAAGGTCGCGTTTACGCTGATCCCCTTTTTTAGTAGATCGCGCATCGCTTCGTAGCCTGCCTTGGTCGCGGGGATTTTTATCATTACGTTTGGCATACCGATCGTGCTATATAGGTGCTTGCCTTCACGATACATCGCCTCGGCGTCGTCTGCGAAATATGGATCGACCTCGATACTCACAAAGCCGTCATCGCCGTTGATAAAATTTTTAAGCAGGCTCTCCGCCGCGCTTCTGATGTCCGCGGTGGCTAAAATTTCATACAGCTTTTTAGGCTCTTTTTTTCTAAATTCCTCTTTGGCTGCATCGTATGCGGGGGAGCTTAGGATCGCATTTTTAAAGATTGCGGGATTGGAGGTAGCGCCGTTAATTATCCCCTTTTTGATCAGCTCGTCGAAATCTTTATCGATAAAATCGCGCTCCAAAAAGTCGCACCAAAGGCTGAAATTTAGGGCTTTATCATACATATTTCATAATCTCCTTCAAATCCTTTTTTTCAATGCAGACGCTCGCGTGCTCTTTTAAAATTTCATTCGCGCAAAAAGCGATTTTAAGTCCCGCCTCGCGAAACATCGAAACGTCGTTCGCGCCGTCTCCCACGCACATTACTTCGCTTGCGCTTAGGCCCATCAGCGATTTAAGCTGCGCAAGCAGGACGCCTTTTGAGTATCCAAACATCATCTCGCCGCCAAAAAGCCCGGTTAAAATTCCGTCCTTTTCATGCAGATAGTTCGCAAAGCTCGCGTCAAAGCCTAGTTTTTTCTGCGCGGCGTCGGTAGCGAGATGAAATCCGCCGCTAAAGACGATCACCTTTATGCCTTTATTTTTCAGATACGCGATGATCTCGCTAGCGCCGCAAACAAAAGGCAGGCTTTCTGCGATAGCTTTAGCATCGCTAAGCTTCATCCCCTTTATCAGCGCCACGCGCTCGCTAAGGCTCTCGAAAAAATCAAGCTCTCCCGCCATCGCGCGCTTCGTGATTTCGCTAACTTGTCGCTGCGTGCCCATTTTGGCGGCGAAAAAACCTATCGTCTCGCCGTCCATCAGCGTAGAATCAAAGTCGAAAACACAAAGCTTTATCATAAATATCCTCGCAAAAATTTAGGAATTATAGCTAATTTAAGTTTAAGTTTTTTGGAATTAGCATAAATTTTTCGCTTTTTGCGACCTCGTAAATTTTGCTCCTGACCCCGAACGAGCACAAATTTATATATTTTTTCTCGCCGAAATATAAAATTTCATCTTGATGATAATGCCCCTCGATGATCAAATTCGCCGCATAAAAATCGATCTTCGGCGCGATTATATCCTTAAAATTTGGCATTTTTTTGTATAGGTTTTTCCCTTTTTGCGATTTTAAGATCATCTTTGAAATTTTAAATTTTAAAGCGCGATCGAGCAGGTCCATAAATTTTAAGAAAGCTCTATTTCGTAGCGAAAGCAGCGCAAACTGCGTCAGGCGCGGCAAAAACAGATCGCCGTGCGCGATCTGTACCGCTTCGCCGCTCTCGCAGATAAATTTCACGGGCTGCGCGGCGTTTGGATAAACTTTTGCGCGGGGGAAAATTTCGCGCAGATTAAAATCGTGGTTGCCCTCGAAGTAAAAAATTTCGCATTTTCGCGACAGCTCGTTTATTAGCGCGATCTCCTCTTCGTAGAAGCGCTGCACGTAGGTCGTGTTTGCCAAAAAATCAAACATATCGCCCATCATAAAAATTTGAGGCGGCAGGCTTTGTGCAGAACGCAGCGCGCGCAAGAATTTCAAAAATTGCGGCCTGCTCGCGCCCGCGTGCGCATCGCCGATAAAGATCGCGCTGGGTTTTATCGTCTGAATTTGATCATTTTGCATTTAGGCTCCGGCGCGTGACGGCTTTTGCAAAAAGCTCATCGCTTAAATTCCGTGCGCGATGCGCGGCAGCGCCGCAGCTTCGGCGAATCCGCACATTAAATTTGCATTTGCGACCGCCTGCGACGAGGCTCCGCGCAAAAGATTATCGATCGCCGAGTTGATCCAAATTTTATCGCCCGCAGTTTTTACAAAAATATCGCAAAAGTGCGTTCCTACGACGTTTTTTATACTCACGGGCTCGCTTCGGACGCGCACGAAAGGCTCGTTTTCGTAAAATTCCCGCAGCACCGCCTCTGCGTCCACGCTCTTTTGCAGCACTCCGAACGCGCTAACTAGCATTCCGCGCGTAATCGGCAGCAAATTCGGCACGAAAAGCGTGCTAAATTCGCTGCCTTTTAAAATTTGCAGCTGCTCTTTGATCTCGTCTGCGTGGCGATGCGAGATCGGCGAGTAGGCATTTGCGTTTTCGTTCACGCTTACGAAATGGCTGCTCGTTTTAAGAGCCTTGCCTGCGCCGCTTACTCCGCTTTTTGCGTCGATAAATACGCCGGTATCCGGATCTAGTAGCCGCACGAACGGCGCGAGCGCCAAAATAGAGCAGGTAGGATAGCAGCCCGGATTTGCGGTAAGCCGCGCCGCGCGGATCTTTTCGCGATTTAGCTCGGGCAGCCCGTAAACGGCGTGGGCTAAATTACGAGGGTCTAAATGCGCGGTGTAATTTTTCTCGTAAAGCTCGCGGCTTAGGCGGTAATCAGCCGATAGATCGACTACCTTGACGTTTTTAAATTTTAAAATTTCGCGGGCAAATTCCATCGCTTTTTCATGCGGCAGCGCCAAAAAAATAAGATCGCATCTTTGCGCCGCAACGGGAGCGTCCGCGGCTTCTACGTGCATCTCAAACACGCCACGAAGCTGCGGAAAAATTTCGCTTATCTCTCCATCTGTCGAGGCGCCCAAATACGAAATTTCAAAGCTCGGGTGGGAAAGTAGAACCTTAATCAGCTCAAGCCCAGTATAGCCGCTAACGCCGATGATGCCTACTTTTTTCACGCTAATTCTCAAATTTTATCGGCTTGTATTCGACGCTTAAAATTTCCACGTCGCGAGTGCCTGATGGTAGCTGAAGCACCACCTCATCGCCCTCTGCTTTGCCTAAAAGTTGGCGCGCAAGAGGTGTGTTTATATTGATAAGTTTACGCGAGATATCCGCTTCGCTAAGTCCTACGATGACGTAGGTCTCCTCCCGCTCGGTCTCCACGTCCATAAAGGTAACGGTGGAGCCGAATTTTACACGGTCGTGCTCGTAGGTCGAGGGGTCGATGATCTTTGAGCGAGAGACGATGTCGCTAAGCTCGGCGATGCGCGAGAGCAAGAACGCCTGCTCTTCGCGCGCCGCGTGGTACTCGGCGTTTTCTTTCAGATCGCCGTGTCCGCGCGCGATGTCGATCTGCTGGACTATGTGAGGCAGCTTCACGCTCTGAAGCTCCTTGAGCTCGGAGGTGATCTTTTCGTATCCGTAAAGCGTCATTGGTTCTGTCGTCATAATCTTCCTTTCTTTTTATCAAATTATATAAGCTTTAGCCTTAAAATTTTAGCTCGCAGGCTGCGTTAAAATTTTTGCCACGTTTTCGCTGGAACCGAATTTCAGATAATCTCGCAGCTTCTTGCTCGCAAGTTTAAATTTAGCGGCGTCGCAGCGCTCGTATGCAGAAAGTAGGTTTTGCGCGCTTACCTCGGATTGCAAAAGCTCCTCATGCAGCGGCTCCTCGCCCAAAAAATCAAAAATAATATTCGCAAGCCCCACGTGCTTTAGCTTTACGAGCTTTCGCGCAAGCCAAACGTCAAACGCGCGAGCTTTGTAGCACAGCACGAACGGAGTGCCGATGAGCGCCGCCTCAAGCGTCGCCGTGCCCGAGCAGATGAAGGCAAAATCGCAATCCTTAAGCGTGGCAGGAGTATCGTTTGCGATGCTAAAGCCGTCCAGAGGCCCGTAAATTTCATCTCTTTGATCCATCAGATGCGGCGGGATTATTAAGACTCGCTCGCTATTTTCAAATTTAGGCGCAAGGGCTCTAAAAATCGGCATCAGCCTTGAAATTTCAGCCCTACGCGAGCCTGGCATAAAGGCGATCTTGCCCTGTTTTTCGTAGCTTGTTTTTTGAAATTTTATCTCATCAAGCAGCGGATGCCCCACGAAAGAATACTTCGCAGTTTTAGCGTTTTGTTTGCTCGGGCGCGCGGCATTCTCTTTCTGCGCGGCGTCTTTATCTTCTGTTTCTTGTAGTTCAGCGTCTTTGCTCTCCGCTTCTTGCGGCACAGCGCCTTTATCTCCCTCGCAATCCGCGCCGAAAAATTTCGCCTCAAAAGGCCAGATGGAGAGCAGATTGTCGCAAAACGCCTTCAGCTTCTCCGCTCTGTGCGGCTTCCACGCCCAAACCTGCGGCAGGATATAATATGAAATTTCCGCGCGCGCGCCGCTTTCTTTGATCGCGCGAGCTAGCGGCAGATTAAACGCGGGCGAGTCGATCAAAAGCACACGATCGCACTCCGCCGCAAGCCGCGTCATCTGCGCTATCGCGCGCTTGGCTTTTAAAATCAGCGGCAGAATTTCTATAAAACCCATCGCCGAAAATTCGCTGCTTTTGTATATCGGCGAACCCAGCTTTTCATCGAAAATTCCGCAAATCTCGCAAGTGGTATCGAGCCTTTTAAGATGCTCAAAAACCTCTTTGAAATGCAGGTTCGCAGAGGGTTCTAGGCAAGAGATTAAATATTTCAAATTTAGCCTTTTAAATTTTTGTTAATTATAGCAAAATGTGCTAAAATTAAGCCGACAAAGGATTTAAGATGAGAAATTTTAAAATTTTAGCGTTATGCGGCGCGTTCGCGATGTTGCTGGGCGGTTGCGGCGCGGCTAAATACCAAAAGCGTCAAGTCACCGAGGATCCCGCAGTAACGGCGCGTTTTGAGGCGCTTAGTAAGCTAGGCTCGCCCGCACTCGTCGCTAAAGCCGCAGCTAGCGAGATCGCAGCAGATGTAGGCGGCGCCAAGCCCCACGTTAAGGTTGCGCAGTTTGCGATCCTAGAAGAAATTAGCGCACAAGGAAGCGATCTGATCTATGCCTACTCGCTAAGCCCTGGCTGGGCGAGCCTGAAAAGCTCCGATCGGCAAAAATATCTCAAATTGTTAACCAAGGATATTACCGAAAATGACTGCAACGCACCTAGTACGCGAGCTTTATTGCGAAGCGGAGTGCGCGAAGTGCACCGATTTTTCTATGATTATCCAAGCTCGCATCTACTTGATTCGCAGGTGAGCGAGGAGATATGCCGCAAAGCAGGGTTATAGATAAGTCTAGCGTAATTTTATGCCGCGGATTTGCATCGGCGCGAAAGCAAAATTTCGTGGTGTAAAATTTTACGATAATTTAAAAGACAAATTTTGCGGTGAGTTGCGGAATGCGGTCGCAAAATTTAATTTAAGAAATTTCGAAAGCGAAATTTAGGCGATGAAATTACGTGGCAGGCTATAAAATTTGTAGCGAAAAAAGATAAAATTTCGTAGCAAAAAGACGGAATTTTTCTATGAATTTTGTGATCTAAGTTTCGTGATGGAATTTTTGCGAAAAAATTTGGCGCAACGGAATTTTACGCCACGCAAGCTAAGTAGCAATTTTTGCATAGTAAAGAATTGAGCGTTAGATTTTTACAGACGTAATTCCGTTCCGATAGGCCTGTCGTGAAATTTTAGCTAAAGAGAGAATATGAAAGAAATTTTAATCACCAATGACGATGGATTCGAAGCGCGCGGGCTTTTAGAACTTGCAAGCGCGCTAAGATCGGTCGCAAACGTCACCATCGTAGCGCCGAGCTCGGAAAAATCGGCATGCTCGCACTCGCTCACGCTCGCGCGCCCGCTTAGATTTGTAAAGCTCGATGACGGATTTTTTAAACTCGACGACGCTACGCCCGCAGACTGCGTGTATTTGGCGCTTCGCGCGCTGTATAACCGCAAGCCCGATCTCGTGGTAAGCGGCATAAATCACGGCGCCAACGTCGCGGAGGACGTGACCTATTCTGGCACGTGCGGAGGCGCGATGGAGGGGGTTTTGCAAGGCATTCCCGCGCTTGCGGTGAGCCAGTTTTACGTCGCGGATTCGCTGCAGCGATACGGATTTGATCTTGCGTGCGAGCTTGCGGTTGATCTGGTGGGGAAAATTTTCAAAAACGGCTTTCCGTTGCCGCCCAAGCAGTTTTTAAATTTAAACGTCCCTGCCGTCTCAAAGCAAGATTTTAAGGGGCTAACGGTTGCGCCATGCGGCGAGAAGCTCTACGACACCGACGCGCAGCTAAACCGCAATCCGCGCGGAATAGAGTATTATTGGCTCGGCAAATCTACGTTCGACTTTGATGCGAGTAGGAACGAAAACAGCGACATTTCGGCACTTTTTGAGGGGCGAGCGACGCTAAGTCCGATTAAGCTAAATTTGACCGCGCACGAGCAGATGAGCGCGCTAGAAAGGTGGATGAGAAACGATGAGTGAGGTTGTAGTAGACCGCTTTTCGCGCTCGCGC
>NZ_CALEDC010000454.1 GCF_937949835.1 uncultured Campylobacter sp. | reverse complement strand
AGTTAATAAACTCTGACAAGCGCTATATTTACCGTCGCCCATATTGCACTTTTTAATAAGTTGCGAGATCTCTTGTGAAAAAATTTTATCGCATCCTCTATAGAAGTGCGAAGCATCACAATCATTCAATGCCTTACCGCGCTCTTCGGCGGACAGCTTAAAAAACCCGTCGCTTAAAATTTTAACTCCCGCGGAATTTTGTCCTTGCGCCTCGCTCGGCTTCGTATCTTGCATCGCAAAAGCAGCCCCGCTAAAACCGAGCCACAGCGTAAACGCCAAAAATACTCGCTTCATTTTCTCTCCTTGTTCATTTTATTACTTGCTTATGATACCTAAAAAGCGATAAATTTTATTTATTTTGCATAAGATTCGGGCTGCGAAGTTCTAAAATTTTTAGGATATTTTAAATTTGACTTGCGGAATTTTAAGTAAGCTAAATTTTAAATTCTAAGATGCGAGCAGAATCCTTAGTTAAATTTCGGCGCGATACAAGGTAAATTTGAGTAGGCTAAAATTCTTGCACGTTGGAATTTAAACGAAAAACTGGGCGTCGCGATTGGGCAAACACAAAAATGCAAAAAATGCGAAGCTAAAATTTATCGCATGTCGAAATTTAAACCGCCTTTTTGGCTAAATTTAAGCTAAAAACGCTATAATCCCGTTTTCTTTTTATTCGTGCGCTCGTAGCTCAGCTGGATAGAGCATTTGATTGCGGTTCAAAAGGTCGGGGATTCGAATTCCTCCGGGCGCACCATCCACAAATATCTTTTTTCACTATAATCCGTGAAATTTTAATCTTGGAGCAAAAATGAGAGCATTCGCCGAATGGGAAGAGCAAGAGACGCTTTTGGTGTCTTTGCCGCACGCGGACACCGACTGGGCGCCGTATTTAGACGAGATACGGGCGGCTTATCGCAGCTTTATCGCTGCTGCAGCGAGGTTTGAGCCGGTCGTCGCGATCGCGCCGAGCCGCGAGGATTTTGAGCAAATTTGCGGCGGCTTAACAAACGCGAGCTTCGCGCAAATCGATACCGACGATACGTGGATCCGCGATTACGGCGCGATCGACGTAGAGGAGGGCGGTAAAATCACGGGACTAAATTTTCGTTTCAACGCCTGGGGCGGCAAGTTTGCAAGCGCTAAGGACGACGCGTTAAATTCCAAACTTTACGCCGCGAGCGCCCGTCCGCTGCGAAACGTGGATCTGATCTTAGAGGGTGGCAGCGTCGATTTTGACGGCGCGGGCACGATGCTAACTACGAGCACGTGTTTGCTAAACGAAAATCGCAACTCCCTAAGCAAGGCCGAGCTGGACGCGCGGCTGCGTGAAATTTTTGGCCTAAAAAACATAATCTGGCTTGAGCGCGGCTTTATAAAGGGCGATGATACCGACAGTCACGTCGATACCCTCGCGCGCTTTCTAAGCCCGCGCGTCGTGGCGATAAGCTCGTGCGACGATCCGAGCGATCTGCACTACGCGGAGCTTGGCGCGATGAAGGATGAAATTTCATCGCTTGGGTACGACGTGATCGAACTGCCGATCCCGCGCGCGATCTTTTATCAGGGGCGCAGACTGCCTGCGACTTACGCAAATTTCGTATTTTTAAACGGCACGCTCATCGTGCCCACCTACGCGGACCCCGCAGATCCGCACGATCCAAATCGCGCGGCGGACGAGCTGGCGCTGTCGCGTCTGCGTGCAGCGTGCGCGGATCGCGAAGTAGTGGGAGTAAACGCACGTGTTTTCATCCGCCAAAACGGCTCGCTGCACTGCTCGTGCATGAATAAATTTAAACTTTAAATTTAGATCGAAGGAAAAATATGAAAATTTTAAAAGTTGGGCTGATTTCGCATAAATTTGAAGGTACCAAATCGCGCACGATAGCACGCAGCATCGAGCTAATCGCGCGCGCAGCGGCGAAGGGCGCGCAGTTAATCGTTTTGCAAGAGCTTCATCAGACGCATTATTTTTGCCAGCGCGAAAATACCGAAAATTTCGACTATGCACAGGATTTCGAGCGTGATTTGCGGCTGTGGAGCGAGGTAGCGAAGAGATTTGGCGTGGTGCTGGTAAGCTCGCTTTTTGAGCGCCGCGCCGCGGGGCTGTATCACAACACTGCCGTCGTATTCGAGCGCGACGGCACGATCGCCGGTAAGTACCGCAAGATGCATATCCCCGACGATCCGCAGTTTTACGAAAAATTTTATTTCACGCCGGGCGATCTGGGCTTTGAGCCCATAGATACGAGCGTGGGACGGCTCGGCGTGCTCGTGTGCTGGGATCAGTGGTATCCAGAAGCGGCGCGCGCGATGGCGCTACGCGGTGCCGAGCTGCTCATATATCCGACCGCTATCGGGTGGTTTGACGGCGACGGCGAGGACGAAAAGGCGCGCCAGCTGGAGGCCTGGGTTGCGGTACAGCGCGGGCATGCGGTGGCAAACTCCCTGCCCGTAATCGCCGTAAATCGAGTGGGCTTTGAGAGTGCCGCGCTTAGCGAAGTCTCGCCGGATGAAATTTTATCCGGGGGAAATGAAATTTCGGCAGTAAGCGACGGCGGAGCAGCCAGCGATAAAATTTTGCGCTCCGCGGATACGGGCGGCGAGAGTAAAATTTTAAGCAAGGGCGGAATTTTATCTTTTAATAACGGGGCGCTAACGGATAGCGGCAAAATGGCGATCGGTGGCGAAATTTTGCCCGCGAAAAATGAGGCGGTACGAGAGAATTTAAAAATTTCGATAGAGATAAAATTTAACGGCGAAACTTTAGAGGTGCTGCCGAATAAACAGCGCGTAGACCAGCTTGCCAACGAAGAGGGGATTAGATTTTGGGGCAATAGCTTTGTTTTCGGCGCGCAGGGCGAGCAGCTGTTTCGCGCAAATAGCATCGATGAGCTATGTGAAGTCGTAACCATCGATATGCAAAGATGCGAAAATGTGCGCCGCTGGTGGCCGTTTCTGCGCGATAGACGCGTGGAGGAGTATGGAATTCTAGCCAAGCGATACGGATTGTAGTCCCGTATCGCTAATAGATATGGTTTATCGAGCGG
>NZ_CALEDC010000453.1 GCF_937949835.1 uncultured Campylobacter sp. | reverse complement strand
TACTGCCCGATGCCTAGCGAAACCGCAAATAGCAGGATCCAAAGCAGCAGCAGGGCGGAAAATTTCATTTATAGCTCGTGCGGTAGAATTTTTGATAAAATTCCTCCACTTTTTTGTCAAACTCCACCTCGTCAAAGTGCGCCGGATAGAGCTTCATCGCTAGCCACCACTCGCCAAGCGCCATAGCTTCGGCAGGCGGATAGCCCCACGCTTTGGCGTATTCGGGCATCATGTAAATTTTATCCTCTTTGACCGCGCTTAAATTTGCAAGCTGCGGGTTGGATTTAAGCTCGGCACCTGCGGGTAGCGATCCTGCACGAAGATCATCTGCGGCGCCCATGCTAAAACTTGCTCGGCGGATACTTGCTTGTAGCCCTTGATGCTCTCTGCCGCGACGTTTTGCGCGCCTGCACGCATAAACATTATGCCCGTGTATTTGCCGCTACCGTAGGTCGTAAGATCGGGATTTGCCATATAAATTTTAGGTCTTTTATCGATGATGAAGTCGCTAAATTTAGCCTTTAGCTGCTCTTGCGAGTTTTTCGAAGCTTATGAGCTCGGCGGCCTCTTTCTCGCGGTTGGCGACCTTGCCAAGAAGCTCAATCCCGTCGTAAAATCCCTCTGTGTAGGCAGCCTCATCGTCTTTGAAGGTCGGATTTAGCTTGCCCTTATCGGCGTTATCGCTACGCTGAAAGCTAACGGCGACGACGGGGATTTTGAGCTCGCTCATTTTGTCGATGTATTCTTGCGGGATGTAATTCGTGACGATCACGACGTCGGGCTTTAGCTTAAGCACTGCCTCGTAGTTGATGACCTTTAGATCGCCCGGTGTGGGCATGTCTTTTAGGCTCGGTGCTAGGCGGATGTAGTCTTTGCCGAGCGCTCGCTCCCACGACTCCTGCACCCCGACAACCTTATCCAGCGCGTTTAGCTCATTTAGCGCGTTTAGGCTTTGGTGCTGAAGCACGACTATGCGCTTGACTTCATCAGGCAGCGTGACATCGCGGCCTAGTTGATCGGTTACGACGCGATCTGCAAAAAGCGAACTCGCGCACAGTGCAAGAGCTAACGCGAAAGAGTGAAACTTACTCATTTTCTATCCTTTAATTTAGATTATATACTTTTTAATACGCCGGATTTAGTGCTTTTTAGGCGACTACGTTTAGAAAATATACTTTGAAATATTATAGATTTTTAATGATAAATTTTAGGTAAAAGATGGAATTTTAAAGTAGGGCGAATTTGAAAATTTACATAGTGCATATGAGTTGCGCGTAGAATTTTGCGGTGCGATATGGAATTCGTAAGTAAATTTATGAAATTTTAAATGGTTTGCGCGTAATTTCAAATTGGTTTTTTGATTTATTTTGCAGGCGTCGTCCATAGGCTTTTATTCCAAAGCTCTGCGCCTGAAATTCCTTTAATCCTAATCCAGGCGATAAGTTCTAAAATTTCAGATAAAAAAATCGCTATAAGTATGATACATACCACTGTTACATTACTCATTTTCGGAAGGTTAACGAATGCATTGATAATATTTAGAAGTATCCAATACATAAAATATAATCCTCCGCAGAAGTAAAAAATCTTATTTGTAGCAACTTTGCCTAGTTTATAATACACTAGTATCAACACTACGTAATTAATAGTTTTAAGTGCTGGAATTACAACAAGAAAGATATTGCTCCATATGGCAATCAGCGTTGCTTCATTTTGATAACTAAACCCTATATTTTGAGTTGTTCTAATAACAGAATAGAATGTATCTACAAAAGATTCTCTGTGGCTATGAAAGAAGTAATTGAGAGTTTCCGAGCTCGTGATATTTATAGCATACAATAAAAATGCGATAACCATGATAGTCCAAAGCACTCGAGCAATAAAGGTAATTAAATACGTCCTAAAGACCTTACTATCGGAGATATCAGAGATAATTTTGGTTGCCGAGAGTTTAAAAATCATCGAAGCGAAAATTATGGCAACAATTACGGCGGCAACGCCTAAAAATTTGCTTATTTCAACGTCATGCCAAAACTCGCAACAAGCCCAAATGATCAGATAAGTGCAGATTGCCAAAACGCTAGAGGTTATGCCGCGAAATTTTATGGCGTTTAAAGTATCGCGCTTCATTTTTTGCCTTTGGATTTTTAAAATTTTAAGGCGGATTATACTTGCGGGGTTTGAAATTTAGATAAATTTTAGGGCGCGAGTGGAATTTAAATAGAGCAAAATTTGAATTAAATTTAATCTTTTGGTTTTGAACGAGGATTGTTTCAGGCGAATAGGCACTAGAAGCTGAATTTTAAAATAAGTTTTCATTTATGAAAAAGTGAGCATTCAAGCTAAAATTGAAATTTTACCAGGAAAGCTTATCGTAGCGTAATGCGCAAATCGCGACGAGTTAAAAGCGCAGCCTACGCGCGGCAACTACAAAGTTCGCGAAAGTCCT
>NZ_CALEDC010000452.1 GCF_937949835.1 uncultured Campylobacter sp. | reverse complement strand
TTCTAAAATTCTAAAATTCTAAAATTCTAAAATAAGCCGAATTTACCGTCCTTGCGCCTATAAAGCACACGCATTTTAGCGTCCATATCATTGAAAACCAAAAACTGATCGGTGCTTTCTTTCAGCTTATTTAGCGCTTCATCAATCTCTAGTGGTTTATAAAGCTCTAGCTCGGTAGGGACGATTTCATCAACCTCGTCGTTTAAATTTGGCTCATTAGCGCCGATTGCATTATCTACGGCATTTTGCTTCATTTCGTCGCGATTTTTGTGAGAATTTACCTTATCGTGGTATCTGCGAAGCACTTTTGAGGCGCGCTCTACGATGAGATCGACGGCGGCATAGAGATCTTTATCTTTTTGGCGCACGACGATAGTGTCTTGATGCGCTAAATTTAATGAAAAATCCACTACAAAACCTTTTTTGCCTTGCTTCTCGTCGGCAGAAATTACACAACGCCCCGAGATGATGTCGAGATTATATTTTTCTAGCGTCTCAAATGCGTTTTCGACATAATTTTTGATAGCTTCCGTTAGCTCAAACTGCTTACCTACGATATTTAAATTCATCGCCTCTCCTTTGCATTATGGTTTTTGAATAGTGCGTCTGTGATATCTAACCCTTGGCGTGCCCATAACCGCCGTATTTGACTCCACTATTACGTCTACAAGTGCAGCATGGCTTAGAACGGCGCCTGTTACGCCGGAAGGTCGCACTGCAGTAGAAGCTTCCCCAAAGTTACTATAAGCGACGGTATTATTGCCCGGCGCTCCTAGCTGTCTATCGAAATATCCGAATGTCACGGTAATGTCAAACATCTTTTGAGCTGGATCATTTGACGGATATGCTAGCCTGATAGTATTGAGAGTAGGATAATCCGATACCGTCTTGTGTTGATCCATAAGTTCGCTCGTTAAATACTGATGCCTTTGCATAGCCAAAACCGCCAGCTCGGTAGCACTTTGAGCCAAAAGCATAGCCTGCTCTCTATTTTGAATGTTATTTACATCGCGGGCAGTCATAGATGCTATAGATAATGCCGTAATAGCCGTAGTCGCTACAATGATGATAAAAAATATGGCTGCTACTAGAGCAAAGCCTTTTTGCATAGTTTTCATTAGTACACCACCTGTGCTTTACAAACATTCAGATCCAACTCGGCTGGATCAAAATTTCTACCGTCGTCTCTCATGCATAGTTTAAGCGCAACGGCGCCGTTATCGTTTTTAAATCTAAACAAACTTACGTCCTCCGCCAACAAGGCGCTACTAGCATTTCTAAAAGATCGCGTATCTTCTTCTATATTGCTCCAAGGGCGATAATTATAACGCAAAACCAAATCGAAATTTTTACTTAAATTTCCTGCTTGATCTTTAGTGTAAATTTCGACATTAGTAGGGACTATCGCATAAGCCGTGTGAGCCAAATAATACTGCTCGGAGAATTCTTGATGATCGTCATTATTGGGGTTACCCGGATATTGAGCTATATTTATAGTCTCGCCGTTTATATTTCCGCCTCCCGCATTACTAGGAGTACCTACAGCTACAAGTACTCTATTGCTACCATCCGCTTGAAAAGTCCCATCATAACCATAGCCTATATTTACACTAGTAGGAGATGCGTCATTGGTGACGATTCTAAATATAAGAGCTACACTGGCATCGTTTGAAGGGTTGCGGTATGTAGTAGCCCTGAGGTTTCTTACGATCTGATTTACCTGAGGGAAGTTACTTCCTAGCGATACCATATTAAAAGCGTTTCTAGTATCACCTATAAAGCCTGCATTATTTGCATCTCGAGTCCAAGTTTGATCTCTTAGCTGATGAAGAGATATAAACCCGCTCCAGCCAGGCATTCTATTGCCTATATTTCTAGTTTCTACGCTTTGTCCTATCCACTCTAGCACATCGTATTTTGGATCGGTAAGATCGCTAATGGGTACGAAGTTTGCAGTGTCGTTAGCATCGCCTATCTCGCGAGCTATCGTGCTGCTTTTAATTCTATTTTCCAATTTATTAGTGATAAGTATAAGAGCGTTTTGCGTTCTATTTTCAAGCTGATTTACTGCGCGCACATGCACATAAGATCTATAAATTTTAGTATATAGATCCGCTCCAAACATCGAGATAATACCCAAAATGACTATGACGAACACTAACTCTATTAAAGTAAAAGCCCTTTTCATCTCGCGCCTCTACCTTACACGCCTAGAAACGGTCGTCTGCCCGCCTACGCCGATATTTGTTAGATATGTTCTTAAAACGATGCCTTTCGGGGTGCCATCTTTAGCAGTAGGGTCATTTACGTCGCTTGCAGTAACGGAAACCATTTTGATATTGGTAGGAGTGCCGTCGTTTGGAGTATTTCTCAATACGCCACTTAAACTCCTAGCGCTTTCGTAATCAGCCGGAGCAAATGGATCTGCTATGTAATCTACCGCTATAGATATACTGGTATCTAAAACAAAATCGCCCCTACTGCTTCTACCCACTAGATCGGAGGTTCTTATCCTGGTTGTAAAACCATCGTAATCGTCTATATCGTTATATGATCCGCCCCCCATAGAAAGCCCT
>NZ_CALEDC010000451.1 GCF_937949835.1 uncultured Campylobacter sp. | reverse complement strand
ATGATTTGACGAGCGATTTGCAAGCTGCAGCGAGCGAGAAATTTTTACCAAACTTATTCGAGACCGATCTAAACGAGCAGAGCTCCATTTTGCCCGCTTCGTCGGATCAAAATTTCGTCGTGCAAAATTCGTCGCAGCAGCGCGGTATGTCGCAGAATGAATCGCTGCAAGACTTGCAAAATATTAAGTACAATTTGCAAGGCGCGAAGGGGAATTTACAGGGCTTTAAGCGCAATCCACAAAGCGCCGAACAAGATCTGCGCGAAGAAGAAATTTTAAAAATTTTCGAACAGCGACTTCGCAGTGAAGCGCCGCCGCTTTGTCGTATCGATAAAATTATCCGCACCGATCTAAATACGCAATATTTTACGCAGAATTTTACTGATTTTAAGATCACGCAATCCAAGGAGGGGCGTAAATTTAATCCGATTTTGCCCGATTTTGCGATCTGCGATCAGTGCAAAAAAGAATTTTACGACCTGCAAAATCCGCGCTTTCACTATCCTTTTATCAACTGTACCGATTGCGGCCCGCGCCTTAGCATCATCGCAGCGCTGCCGTACGACCGCGCAAACACCACGATGAGGGCGTTTGAGATGTGCGAGTTCTGCCGCGGCGAATACACGGACCCGCTCACGCGCCGCTATCACGCCGAGCCGATCTCCTGCCCACACTGCGGTCCGCAGCTGTTTTTATGCGGCGCGGGCGGCGAAATTTTATCAAGCGGCGAGGATGCGATAGCGCGCACGGCGGAGCTTTTGCGGCGTGGACAGATCGGCGCGATCAAGGGGATGGGCGGCTTTCATATCGTTTGCGATGCGACGAACGAGCGCGCGGTACGCATGCTGCGAACGCTCAAAAAGCGCCCGAGTAAGCCCTTTGCAATCATGTGCCGCGATGCAGCGCAGGCATGGCGCGCGGCAAGCTTAAGCGCAGAGGAAGAGGCGCTGATAGACTGTAACATCAAGCCGATCGTGATTTTAAAAAAGCGCGAGTTTGTTTGGCGCACGCTGACGGGCTTTGCGGCGGATTTCGGCACACAAAATTTAAAGGCGCAAGGCAAAAATCCTATATCGCCGAGATTTGCGGGCGAGCAAGAAGAGGCGGCGCAAGGGCGGGGCTCTGCGTTACAAAATTTACGCAATTCCGCGGCGCTAAATTTTAGCACGCAAGGCGCTGAGAATTACACGAAGCAGGGCGAATTACAGAGTGCGCAAATTTTCAGTAAAACGGCGCACCGTAATTTCGCCTGTGATACGCTAGCGGCAAACGAGCTAGAGCGCGCATATGATCGGTCTGATTTGCAGCGCGCGGCTAAAAATTTGAGCTCGCCGCAAGCAGAAGGCGGGCTAGAGCTGCGACATACAACTAATAATTTAAATTTGCAGTC
>NZ_CALEDC010000450.1 GCF_937949835.1 uncultured Campylobacter sp. | reverse complement strand
CCTAAACGGTATTGAAATATACGCCGAGATATTACAAAAAATCTCATTAAAATTCCGTAAATTTTAACCGCCGCCGTTGCGATTATTTATTATTTTTCAAAGTAAATTTTTATATAATCCATTTTAAATTTAGCATTTTTGAAGGAGAGAAAAATGGGCGAAATTTTATATTTGATCGGCGCCGTCATAGGGGTTTTGGTGGTGCTTTTCATCATCGTGCCTCTGTTTTTTAGGCGCATAGTGGAGACGAATGAAGTGCATATTGTCCAGAGTGCGCGCAAGACGACGAGCTACGGCAAAGATACCGGTAACGGCAATAGCTACTATGAATTCCCGAGTTGGGTGCCGGCGCTGGGCGTTACGAAGATCGTTTTGCCGGTCTCTGTTTTTAGTATCAAGATCGAGGATTACGAGGCGTATGATCTAGGCAGGCTTCCTTTCGTCGTCGATATCACGGCGTTTTTTAGGATTATGGATTCAAATTTAGCCGCACAACGCGTCAATAATTTTCAAGATTTGAATAACCAGCTTACCAATATCATCCAAGGCTCGATCCGTTCGATCCTTTCGAGTCGCGTGCTTGAGGACATCTTGCAGATCCGCTCCGAGCTCGGAGATGATTTTACCAAGGCGGTAAAGACGCAGCTGCAAAACTGGGGTATCGAGCCCGTCAAAAACATCGAGCTGATGGATATCCGCGATAGCAGCGGCAGCAAGGTTATCTTTAACATCATGGAGAAGAAAAAATCCCAGATCGAAAAGGAAAGCCGCGTCGAGGTCGCAAACAACACCAAGCTCGCTCAAATCGCCGAGATTGAAGCCGCGCAGGCAACCGAAGTGCGCCAGCAGGAAGCCAATAAGATGGTGGGCCTTAAGACCGTCGAAAACGAGCGGGAGGTCGCGATCTCAAAGGAGCAGGCCGAGCAGCTCATCAAGGATCAGCAAAAGATCACGCAGGAAAAGGCGATGGAGGTCGTGCGGGTGAACGACGTCAAGCAGGCTGAGATCAAAAAGCAGGTGGAGATCGTAAAGGCCGAGCAGGAGCAGCGCAAGATCGAGATCGACGCCGAAGCGCGCAAAAACGCCAAAATCCGCGACGCAGAAGCGATTAAAGAAAATCAAATTTTAGTAGCGCAGGGCGATAAAGAGAAGCAGTTTCTCGCCGCCGCGGCGCTTTTGGAGATGAAGGACAAAGAAGCGCAGGGTACGCTAAAAATAGGCTCTGCGGAGGCCGAAGCGCTTAGGCTAAAAGAGCTCGCACCCGTAAACGCGCAGATCGAGCTGGCGCGCGAGATCGGCGAAAATCAGGGCTATCAGACCTATCTCATTTCAATCAAACAGATCGAAGCGAACCGCGACATCGGACTAGAGCAGGCCAAGGCGCTAAGCGCGGCGGATCTTAAGATCATCGCAAACGAAGGCAGCGTGGGCGAGGGGATGAGTAAATTCGGCGAAATTTTAAGTGCCAAAGGCGGCACGCAGCTAGCCGCGATGCTTGAAGCGCTAAATCAAAGCGAGGTCGGCAAAAAGGTGCTGGATAAAATTTCAGGCGCCAAGAGTGAGGACAAATCCGAGTAATATTCGCGGTCTCGGGCAAGTAAAATTTTAAATTTATACGCTAGCAGCTCTGCAGACGAGAGTAAATTTGAGTAATAGCTGGTGGCGAGATTATTGCGCTCTTGATAGGAGCAAAATTCTGGGGAGTAAATTTTGAGTGATAGCTAGCGGCACAGCGCGGGCGGGCAAATTTAAGCGGTCTGCTCGTCCGAGCGGTTTGGCTGCCTGCACTTGGATAAAATTTAAGGCGTCGGTGGAATTTAAAGGTTGCGAAATTTCAAATACTCGCGGAATTTCGGATTTTTGTGGGATTTTAAAACGCCGC
>NZ_CALEDC010000449.1 GCF_937949835.1 uncultured Campylobacter sp. | reverse complement strand
GCGCAAACTCAAATCCGCGGATGCCAACATTGAGCTTTGCGTGATCGATTACATCGGACTTATGACGAGCACGAGCAACTACTCCGAGCGCCACCTGCAAATCGCCGAAATTTCACGCGGGCTCAAGCTCTTAGCGCGCGAGCTAAACATCCCGATCATCGCGCTGTCGCAGCTAAACCGCTCGCTTGAGGCGCGCTCGAACAAACGCCCGATGCTAAGCGATCTGCGCGAAAGCGGCGCGATCGAGCCGGACGCCGATATCATACTTTTCGTCTATCGCGACGAGGTTTATAAGGAGCAGATGGAGCGCGAGCGCATTTCGCGGCTGGAGGCCGAGGGCAAGGACGCGGGCGAGCCCGTATTTAGGCGCAACGACTATCAGGAAAAAGCCGAAATCATCGTCGGCAAAAACCGCTCGGGCGAGGCGGGCAGGACGATCGAGGTGGGCTTTCAGGGCAGATTTACCCGCTTCGTCGATACGAGCTTCGGCGGCGAGCCCAGCGAGAGCGCGATCTTTAACGAAAATGACAATCTCGATTACGTCTCGCAGCTGCAAGATCAGGGTTTTGAGGAGCCTGCTGCGCCGCGCCTCGATACGGCGCATCAGGGTGTAGCACAAAATTTACAGCAAAATTTAACGCAGAATTTTAACGAAGCTCAAAATTTTAATGAAGCGCAAAATAGCGGCGTAAGCTTAAATGAAAGATCCGCCAGTGCCCAAAATTCCGGAGTAAATATCGATTTTGATGAGATGCCTAGCTTTGGCGAAAGCAGTGAGCAGGACGACGAGGAGATAGACGGCGAGTCTAAGCTTAGCGTGGAGCAGAGCTTGGCAGAGGTGCATCGCGCGGCACAGGGCGCACCGCAAAAGCAAGAATTTGAGGGGCAAAGCTTAGATGATGCAAGAGCGGACAGTGTCGCACCGGAAACAGAAAGCGAGCATAAAAATTTAGCGGGCACTCTGCGAGGCGCAAAAGGCGCATCGCAAGGCGCAAAAGACGCGTGGCAAGGTGCAGAGGGCACATCGCAAGGCGCAGAGAAGGTAGCGGGCGCGTCGCGAGGAGCGGAGAGTACGCAGCGAGAGGATGCCTCGTATTTTGAGAGTGATGATAGTGCCGATGGCGGCAGGTCGTCTTTTGAAGCGCAAGAGGACGAGGCGAAATTTAAACCCGCACCGCCTTTAAATATCGAAGAGATGGGCATTCCAAAGATCAATGAGGCAAACAGGCTCGATGACGACGACGCGCCGCTGGATCTGTGAAATAGCGCTTAGGCTGGCGCTGATCGTTAGCGTTTTTTGCTTCGCGCTTTACGCGCAGGATTTGGACGATGCGGGCTTTTGCGCGCTGGCGGCGTTTTGGGCTTACGCGCTATTTCGGGTGCTATTTAGCTTTTTTTACGAGGCGAAGCAGCGCGCCAACGCAGCGCTATTTCGCAGCGGCGGGACTTTGATTAAAATTTTTAGAGGCAGGCTGATAAGCGGGGTTTTAGCATGCGCGGGCGCGATCCTCCTAAGCGTCACTTTGGCGCTAGGCCTAGCGGATCTGCGCGGCGCGGAGCTTTTCGTGACGCTCGCGGCGCTGCCTGCAGCTCTTGCTCTGATGCGCCTGGCGGTGCTGAAGCTCAGTCTAAAAGAGATTAAAAATCCTAGAATTTTATCGCTCAAACTTAGCATTTTGCTGCTCGCAGTACTCGCCGTAGCGGTAAAT
>NZ_CALEDC010000448.1 GCF_937949835.1 uncultured Campylobacter sp. | reverse complement strand
TCCAGACACTTTTTAGCGACAAGGCCTCCTCTGCGCCTGGCTCGATCACGCAGGTGCGCGAGATCACGTTTGAGCTGATGCGACTTGCCAAAGCGCGCGGGATTTCGATCTTCATCATCGGCCACATCACCAAAGAGGGCTCGATCGCAGGCCCGCGCATATTAGAGCATATGGTGGATGTGGTGCTGTATTTCGAGGGCGATGCAAGCAAGCAGCTTAGAATTTTACGCGGTTTTAAAAACCGCTTCGGAGCTACGAGCGAGGTGGGGATTTTCGAGATGGGGCCGCACGGGCTCGTAAGCGCCAAGGACGTCGCGAGTAAATTTTTCACGCGCGGCAAGGCGGTAAGCGGCTCGGCGATCACGATCACGATGGAGGGTACGCGCGCGCTCGTCGTAGAGATCCAAGCGCTCGTGTGCGAGAGCGGCTATCCGAAGCGTAGCGCCACGGGCTTTGATAAAAACCGCCTCGATATGCTTCTGGCGCTGCTTGATCGCAAGCTTGAGATCGGGCTTGGCGGATACGACGTCTTCGTAAACGTAAGCGGCGGCGTAAAGATCACCGAAACGGCGTGCGATCTAGCCGTCGTCGCGGCGATCGTAAGCAGCTTCAAAAACCGCCCGATCAGCAAAGAGAGCGTCTTCATCGGTGAGGTGAGCCTAAACGGCGAGATCAGAGAGATCTTCAACCTCGATGCGCGCCTGAAGGAAGCCGCGATGCAGAAATTTAAAAACGCGATCGTCCCGATGAAGCCGCAAAACGCGCAGGGGCTTAAAATTTTTCGCGCTACCGAGATCACGCAAATTTTAGATTGGATGTGAGGCGGCGCGCTTCTTGGCTTCAGCTTGGCGGGCGGCGCGAGCAAGCGGAAATAGACTTTGAGCAGCAAGGGACGCGTTGCTTTTGCATGGGCGCGGCGAAGGGCGCAAGTGCGCCGCTTTTTGCATGGCTCACAAGCAAGCGCGAACGGGCTTGATCGCTAAGGCGCGATTTTTGGAATTTCACGTATCGTAGCGGCTCAAAAATTCGTTTGAGCTTTAAAACGGCTCGGCAATGGTGCGGTTAAATTTTAATCATTCGCGCCGCATCCCAGGCCAATACAAGGCAAGCGCTTTGCGGCGCAAAGCCAAGCTCGGTAGGTCCTTGCATCGCGCAAAATTCTATCGCGGCGCACAGGACGTATCGCATAGGGCTAAGAGCCGGTAAAATTTTAGCGGCGCTAAGCTTTCATGTGCAGGCGCGACGCAGATACCGCAAGCAAAGTATCGCGCGCCGAGCCGAATGGGCGCCGCCGTAGCACGTCGCAACCCGAAAAGGCTTGCTAGCGAGACGCTATGCAAGCCAAAGCGCGCAGGTCCGCCTCACGTAGCCAAAAGACAGAGCCTACAAGGCGGCAAGATAGCAACGCAACGAGAGCGCGATGAAATTTTAACGCAGACCGCATAAGCTGTCGGCAAAGCCTAATTCTACGGACAGGCTCCGCGGATAAAATTTCGCAAATTTAGCGCGGATAAATTTTATAAATTTAAACGGAAAGGTGCGTATGAGCCCAAACGTAATCGTAAAATTCGTCATTTTGTTTTTCATCAAGGCGCAAAGCTTAAATGTCAAATTTAGCAAGCTCGACGCCGTCGTATCGCGCGCTTACGCCAAATACGGGATACTGTTTAAGCTCAGCGTGCCGCTACTTGCAGCAGCATCGGTATTTGCGATGTTTAACCTATACGATTTTGCCAAAGCAAACTACGCGCTGACGCTCTTTTTGCTCGCTTTGGGCTCGCCTCTGCTTGCGTATAGCTTTTTTAAGGCGATAAAATCGGCGATGACCTTCGCGCTATTTGTGATCCCCTTTGCGGCGGTGTTTGCGATCATCGCGGTTACAGGCGCACAGAAGCTTGATAACTCGCTAAATTTTAACATCGTCTTTCCGCTGTTTTTCACCCTCGTGTGGTTTGCGATGTCGGTGATCGCCGACGAAGACGTGGCGCAGATAATGAATAAGATCGTATCGAAGCTCTCGACGCTTTTCGTGACGATTTTCATCCTTTACAACTACGAGGCGTTGCATGGGATTTTAACCGCAAGTGCGGGAGGGTATCGAGCGAGCGAGGATGAGCTAAGCGCGCTTGATCTGGTGTTTATGACGATTAGATTTTTTACGCTGCCTTCGATTTTTACGTTGATGATTTTTGAGATCAAAGATTATCTTTTTATCAGATACGACGCGTTCGTACAGGCTCAGCAGGAGCGCATGCAGGATTTAAAAAATTCCAAGGGCTCGAAGTAAAATTTTAAAGTTTAATTCAATCTAATTTTGCGCGCCGTAAATACTCGCAAATACTAAAGATTACGACTGCCATGTGCACGCTGACTTAGGCGCGGCAGTGGGACTAATAAAATTTGAAATGAAATTTTAGGACAAAATTTTGAGATGGAATTTTAATGACACACCGGTTATGCATGGGTTAGAATTTAAAGCCGTAAAGCTTCAAATCCCGACCCCGCAATCAAAATTTAAAATTTTAAAAGAAGCTGTATATGTCGTCTAAAAGGAAGTATTTTTTATCGACGGTGCCTTTGTAGAAAGGCTCGAAAGTATCGTTATACGCCTTTTTGAAAAAGCCCTCTTTGCTAAGCGAGATGAGCGCTTGATTGACGGCTTCTACGAGATCTGCGTTGCCCTTTTGCATCGCGATGCCTAAAAATACGTTCTCGCCAAGACTTTTGATATTAACCTCGACGCTAGGATCTGCGACCGGATAGACCATCACAAATAGATTATCGTCGCACGCGCCGTCGATCTCGCCGCTCTTTAACCGCTTGTAGCAATCGGAGGAATTTTTGCAATACACTAGATTGTAGCCGCCGTCCTTTTGCATAAACGCTTCGCCCGTCGAGCCGCGGATGACGCCTACTTTTTTACCTCGTAGATCGCTCATTTTTTGGATATTGTCGCTTTTTCTGGTTAAAACTCCGGAATTTACCGAAAGATAGGGCATCGAAAACTCATAATTTTTCTTTCTCTCCTCAGTAACGCTTGCAGCCGCGATAAGCATATCCGCCTGATTATTTTGAATGGACGGAAAGCGAGCTTGCGCCGATACCGGTATGAGCTCGATCCTGCCGCCGGTATCGCCTAAAATTTTGCCTCCGATTGCATTAGCAAGCTCTACGTCAAAGCCCTCAAAGCCGTTGTCCGTGACCCTACTAAACGGAGGTTCATTTTCATAAACGGCGATACGAATGACTTTACTCTGCTTTATTTGGCTTAAAGAATTCGCAAATACAAAAACGCAAGATAAAAGAGTTAAAAACAGTGATTTTTTCATTTCAAATTCCTTTTTTATTAAAAAAAGCTGTAAAGATCGTCGAGTAAGAAATATTTTTTATCGACGGTGCCTTTATAGAAGGATTCGAAAGTGTCCTCATAAGCCTTTTTGAAAAAGCCCTCTTTGCTAAGCGCGATCAAGCCTTTATTGATCGCTTCTAGCAGCTCCGCGTTACCCTTTTGCACCGCGACGCCTAAGAATACATTATCGCCTAAATTTTTTATATTGACCTCGACTGCAGGATCTACGACCGGATAGACCATTACAAAAAGGTTGTTGTTGCAATACCCGTCGATCTCGCCACTTTTTAATCTCCTGTAGCAATCGACCGAATCGTTGCAATAAGAAACATTATAACCGCCGTCCTTTTTGATATACGCTTCGCCGGTAGTCTTGCGGATGATACCGATCTTTTTGCCCATCAGATCGCCTATTTTGTGAATATTTGAGTCTTTTTTCGTTAAAATTCCCAAATTCACCGTAAAATACGGCATCGAAAAATCTACGCTGCCTTTACGCTCTTCGGTGATGCTTGCGGCTGCGATTATCATATCTGCCTGATTGTTTTGCAGCATCGGAAAGCGCACTTCGTTCGTTACCGGTATAAGCTCGATGCGGCCGCCGGTAGAACCGAAAATTTTACCGGCTAGCGCATTGGCAAGCTCGACTTCGAAACCTTCAAAGCCCTTCTCACTTGACTTGCTAAAAGGCGGCTCGTTTTCATAAACGCCCACTCTGATAACCTTGCTTTGCTTGATCTCGCTTAAGGAATTCGCAAAAACAAAGATCGCCGACAATAGAATAAGAAAAAATGACTTTTTCATAATTTCCTCCTTGAATTTTAAATTTTTCGTAATTGTAATGTAAATTTTCTTAAAATTTCATTTTACCAAAACTGAAATTATTCCCTAAATTACGAGCTTAGCGATAAAATTTCGCAACTAAAATTTCTAAACATAATGATAGAGGCTTTTTAAATTTTACCGTCTTTGCGCCGGGCTCCGCCTACTCTCATTAATTTTATCGCTTAGCTATAATTCTGTGTGTCTATTAGCGCCGCGCAAAAATAGTACGCCGCTGCGAAATTCTATGGAATTTTATAAATTCCGCAACGGCGCGTTAGTAGAATTTGCAATCCAAATCCAAGCTCGCAAAGTCGGGCAAAATAGCAAGGCTATGTAAGCCTTTTAAATTTTACCTGGCGAGAGCACACAGCTATGCTTACTGCAAGCAAATGCAGGCGAGCCGTACCGCTATGCCCGCCTAAAATAGGCTATAAAGATCATCCAGCAAGAAATATTTTTTCTCCGCAGTGCCCTTGTAATACGGCTCGATAGTCTCGTCGTAGGTCTTTTTCATAAAGCCGTTCTTGCTTAGCTTGACTAGCTCGCCATTTAAGAACTCAAGCAGATCCTTATTGCCCTTAGAAACCGCAATACCCAAGAAATCTGAAACGCCTAAATTCTTAATATTTACTTCAGTATCGCTATCTACGACTGCGTAAGCAAGAACCAACAAATTATCGTGTGCAAAGCCCGCACCCTTGCCCTCTTTTAGAATTTTATAGCATTCATTTGCAGTAGCACAATTTATGATTTCAAAACCCTCTTTTTTAAAATAAGCCTCGCTAGTCGTACCGCTTTCTGCAATGATCGGCTTACCGTGTAAATCAGACATAGTTTTGATCTTATCGCCCTTGCGGGTTAGCACGCCGATATTTACTGCGAAATACGGCGTCGTAAAATCGACCACCTGCTTACGCTCATTTGTGATCGTAAAGGTCGCAAGCACCATATCTACTTTATTTTCTTCCAACACTTTTAAACGCTCACTAGCCTTTACGGGTACGAATTCTACCTTGCCCGCCTTGCCACCGAATATATCTTTTGATAGCGCCTCGGCTAGGGTCACCTCAAATCCTTGAAATTTGCCGTCTTCAAATTTACTAAAAGGCGGTTGCGCCTCAAATACGCCTACGCGCACACTGCCCGATTGCCTAATCTCAGATAGAGTATTTGCCACTACACTACTTGTAAATAGCAATAAAATTCCCAAAATTATCTTTTTCATATCGTTCCTTTAATTACAATGATTAGCCTAGCCGCGCATTCGCGTCGCTTCGGCAAGCCGTCTTAAGCTGGTCGTATATTATTCGCTCACTTCTCCTTTCGATATTTTTTAAAATTTCTTTACCTTTGAAATTTTGCGGCGCATTTTACGCAAATTTCATTTAAAATACATTTAATCTGCGCCGTGATTTAGATCCCAATCGATCTCTCCCAGACCGTGCGCGCGCAGATATTCGTTGCATCTGCTAAAATGCTTGCAGCCGAAAAACGCCCCTCCTGCAAGCGGACTGGGGTGCGCGGCGGTTAAAATGAGATGCTTCTGCGCATCGATCAGCGCCGATTTGGCTTTGGCGAAATTTCCCCACAGCATAAAGACCAAATTTTGCCGCCTCGCGCTTAAAATTTTAATCACGGCGTCGGTGAAAATTTGCCAGCCGAAGCCGCTGTGCGAGTTCGCGCGGTTCGCGCCCACGCTAAGGCTCGCATTAAGTAGCAGCACGCCCTGCTTCGCCCAGTAGCTCAGATCGCCGCTTTCAGGCTCGCTGATACCCAGATCACTCTTAATCTCTTTGTAGATGTTTACGAGACTGGGCGGAATTCGCACGCCGCGCGGCACCGAAAAGCTAAGCCCCATCGCCTGATGCGCGCCGTGGTAGGGATCCTGCCCCAAAATCACCGCACGCACCCGCTCAAACGGGGTGAGATTAAAGGCATTAAAGATCAAATTTCCCGGCGGATAGACGATCTCGCGCGCCTTTGCGGCGAGCAGGTTTTCTTTGATCTTCGCAAAATACTCGCTTAAAAATTCCTCTCTAAGCGCCTCTTTCCAGCCGCTCTCAATCCTCACGTCGTCTAAATTTATCTGCATGCTAGCCCTTTAAGCTTTAATGAATTAACGTCCTAATTTTACAATAAATTTTAAAAATAGTACCGCTCGCACGCGCTGCTGCAATCAAAGACGGATCTCCCGCGCCGCCGCCGCAACCGATCCCGCCGACTTATAGGCGCTGCTATACGATCACGATCAAAAGCGCCATAAATAGCAGCATGGCGATCGTCTTTTTATTATCGTTAAGCAAGCTCTACGGATAAAAAGCAAACAAAATCGCGTAGGCAAAAAGCGCGATTGCGAACTCCCACGGGTTATTATCTCTAAATTTCAACCTATAAGCGACCCGAAAGATATATGCGAAAGCAGCGATAAAATTTGAGCTGGTTTCATGCTGTCTTTGTGATCTCCTATTTCGTCTCAAGTCCATCGTATCGATATTTATTCACTTAAAAACGCTGCGGTCTTAAAATTTTACTCCGCCGATCTTAGCGGCTTTAAAATTTCATCGCACGAGCTTGCCTCTAAGGTCGTAATACGGATAATCCATCGCCGCAGCGGCAGCCTCTCGCGCCTGGATGCCCGCGAATTTCTCGATCACGCAAAGACCAAGCTCTATGGAGCTACTCACGCCGCCTGCGGTAATGATCTCGCCTCCTTCGGGCAGGCTTTCGCACACGAGCCGCTCGTGCACCACGTCCGCGCAGTAAGGCGCCAGCAGATCGTAGCAAAACGGATGCGTAGTCGCGCGCCTACCTCGCAAAAACCCCGCCGCGCCCAGAAGCAGCGAACCGGTGCAAACGCTAAACTTATACTTCGCATCGCGCGCGGTTGCGAGCCACGAGATGAAGCTCGTATCGTCTTTAAGGCGGCGCGTCGCCATACCGCCGGGCACAAAAACCGCATCAAAGCCGCCTAGATCCGTCGTAATCTCGCCCGCATCGATCGTAAGGCCGCCGCTATCCGAAACCTGTCGCTCGCGCGAGCAAAACCTCATCTCAAGCTGCGGACGGACGGCTTTGAGCCTTAGCATACAATCGTAAAATCCCACAAAATCGAGGTGCGTCTGTCCGCTAAACATCACAAGCGCTAGATTTTTCATAATCCGTCCTTTAAAATTATCGCTCGCCTATGAGCTTTCGACGCGGCGCCGTTATAATTTTCAGCGCTGCAGCCGCAACGAGCGTCTGTTTAAAACGCCCATTTAAATTTAGCGACCGAATGCCCGCTCGGCTAAAATTTTAAAATTTCATCCTGTCGGGCAGCAGAAATTTTACCGCCCGCGAATGAAATTTCAGAAGCGATTTAAAATTTTGCGCGCTTTTTATTCCGCTTTACTCAGACCTACAAAAGCCCGCACGCCCGCATAGTGCAGCCTTTTTGAAACATTCTCAAATTCTAAATTCCAAATCCCCTCGTCGTATTTCCATTCAAACGGCGCTTTGTAATTCGTCCAAATTTCATACGCGTGTTCGTTTAGCCGCTCAATCAACGCAGAAATCCCTAAATCGCCGCCCGCTATCTCCATCATCAAATGCCAGTTGTCCAAATCGGCGGGGTCGTCGGTGTGGATGGATTTTTCGCGCGGCAGATAATACACAAAATCGCCCGTATCGAAAGGAAAGAGGGTGTGGCACAGCGCAATGCCGTAAATTTTTTGGGCAAATACGGTCGGAAGCTGCTCGTCCGAATAGCCGAAAGTCGAAACGTATAAAAAGCCGCGCAAAATGCTCGCTAAATTTCTACAAACGGGCGCAAAGGCGTATCTGCATGCCTGCTGCGTTAAGGCGCCGTTTCGAATAAAACTTATGGCGCTATCGATCTCTTTTCTTCTTGCTTGCACGTATTTTATCTTTTTAAACCGCCAAGCTTGCATCAGCTGCAAAGAATTGTCGATTGAGCGCAGATGCTTGTCTCTTTTTTCATCCGCCGCGCCGCTTAGCTCCGCGATCCTCGCAGCAGCCTGCTTCCAAAACGGAATCAGGGTTTGTACCCATCCCAAGTAGCTCAGATAAAGCGCGTCCGGCTCCTCCTTTTCAAAAGCCGCTCTCATCTGCGTAAGTTTTATCATAGCTGCCCTTTTGTATCTAAATTTATCCCGCGCGCTACTCTTCGCCTTGCGTCTTCTCGCCCGCCATGCAGCTTTGGAATATAAATTTATGCTCCTGCGGCAGCGCTTCGTAAATTTTACCCGCAAGCTCGCGGATCTCCCAAAGTGCCGCCTTGCTAGAGCGCAAAGCGAGGAAGTTTTGCAAGCTGCGTGCGTTTATGCTCCAGCTAAGCTCGCTCTTGTAGCACTCGGGCAGGCAGTATTTTGCGATATCAAGGCTGATCGGGGTTTGTAAGATTACACGCAGGTTTTCAAGAGCCGCTATGCTTGCGTTATCGACCGCTTCATTGCCCGTAAGCACGATGTATCGCGCGGCGTTTTCGAAATCCCCTTGCGCGAAGCTGTCCTCGCCGCGCAATTCTTTGAGAGTGTAGCGCGTGGATTTTACGCTAAGGCTTGCTAGGCGGTGGCGCGCCAGCTCCTGAAGCAGCGCGCGCGAGATGCCGCTGATGTAGAAGTTGTAGTAGAGGTGTTCGAGCGTGCTTGAGTGCTTGAGTTGGTTGCCGACGCGATCTATTAGCGCCAGGTCTTTGGCGCCGCCGCAATCGCCGCGCTCAAAGCTCTGCCAGCAGGTGCGGATCGCGTTTGAGCAGACCCAAAGCGGAGTGAAATTTAGAAGTTTGACTTGCATGTTTATCCTTTGAAATTTTAAACGCATTTTAACGCTATCGCA
>NZ_CALEDC010000447.1 GCF_937949835.1 uncultured Campylobacter sp. | reverse complement strand
ATTTTTTCGGCTGAATTTTGGTATTTATACTCCGCGATAATCGAAAGTATCGCGCACAAAGCGCATATTATTATGATGCAGACCAAGCACAGATAATATCTCGTTTTCAAATTTCGCTCCTAAAATTTTCCGCAATATACCTCACATAGACTTAATCTGCGATAATTTTAGTATGTCTCAAATATCGTTAAATCAGGGCTTTTCTCGATCCGCTTCGGCAAATTTCATCTCAATGATTCGTAGATATTTAGCTCTCTTGCGCCGCTTGTCGCACCTCTATCGCCAAAGTAAAATTTAGCCGAGCTTTTCTGATTTAAACGTCCTTTTTGCCGTCATATAAAAGCCGCTAAAGATAAAAAGCGCCATGCAAAGCGAAACGAGCGACCATAAAATTTTACCCGCTAGCCCGAAAAAATAGCCCGTGTGAAGCTGATAGTTCGCGTCCTTGAACTCACCCACGGTGATACCATCCGTTTGCTTCTGCTCCGCGACCTTTCCCTCCTTTAGCTTCACGCTCGCGCCTTTTGGACGGGCGGTAGCGGGCGCGTCGGGCTCATAATATCTGACGCCGATTTTATCTCCGGCTGCGAGCATTAGGGTAAATTCTTTATACTCTATGCCACTTGATCTGAATATCTCATAAGCCCTCTGCACGTCGCTAAATTTATACGTATCGGGCTTTTTGCCCTCCTCCTTAGCAGGTGAGGTGGCGTGATCTTTAGAAGTGACGGCTTTAGGCGCGCTAGCTTGCGGTAAATTTTGCGAACTTACAAAAAGCCTCATCACGGCATCATTATACCAGCCGTACGACCAGTTAAGCCCGGTTAAACAGATGAGAAGGTAAATTACCGCACTTAGCGAGCCTAGGCTCGTGTGTAGATTGTAAAAAAGAGCGTATTTTTTGAGTTTAAAATTTGGCTTTATCGCCTCGATAAATTTACGCCTAAGCCTTGGAAAATGCAGCCAAACGCCGCTTATTACGAGCAGTATCATCGCCACGACACTCGCGCCTACGATCTGTTTGCCGACCTCGGCTGCAGTTTTATTGCCGCTTAGCGCTAGGCCTAAATTTCGATGCAACGCCATCACTGTTAGCACAAAGCCCGTGCCGCGATCCTTGCCGATGATCTGCGCAGTGTACGGATCGACCAGATACGCATCATTTCTGTTTGCGTAAATGACGAGGGCTTCGTCATCGCTTTTGGGTACGACGAGCCTTACGGGCTGCTTAACGCCCGCTTGCTCGCTAAAGC
>NZ_CALEDC010000446.1 GCF_937949835.1 uncultured Campylobacter sp. | reverse complement strand
TAGCCGCCAGCCGCGCGTAAAGCTTTAAAATTTTACGTAAGCGACGCGACAGATTTTTTAAAATTTTCGCTCAAAAAGCTCAAATTTAATCCTAAAATTTTTAAATTTTACCCCAAAATTCCGTCCGCGCTTCGTATGCGATCTAAAATGAAATTCCAAGCAAAATTCCGCGTCTAAATTTGAGCCCCGCTCTTAAATTTTAAAATTTTATCAGAGATTTTTTTATACAATTACGGCTGAAATTCGGCCCAAAAAAGGAGAGGGAATGTATAAGCTAAAGCATCTTCTTAGCGCGCAGGATCTGAGCCGCGAGGACATCTACGACTTCATTGATCTGGCGCGCGAGTTTAAAGCGCTCAACCGCTCTGACGTCAAAAAATCCGACTCGCTTCGCGGCAAGACGGTCATCAACGCGTTTTTTGAAAACTCCACCCGCACCCGCACGAGCTTTGAGATCGCAGCCAAGCGCCTGGGCGCGGACAGCGTAAATTTCACCGCTGCGGACAGCAGCACGAAAAAGGGCGAGACGCTGATCGACACCATCAGAAATATGCAGGCGATGCGCACGGATATCTTCGTGCTGCGCCACAGCTGCTCGGGCGCGGCGAAATTCGTCGCGGCCAACTGCGACGCATCGATCGTAAATGCGGGCGACGGACTGAACGAGCACCCGAGCCAGGCGCTGCTGGATCTTTTTACGATCAGCGAGCACAAGGGCAGGATCGAGAATTTAAACGTCGCGATCATCGGCGATATATTTCGCTCGCGCGTGGCTAGAAGCGACATCTGGGCGATGCGAAAGCTCGGCATAAACGTGCGGCTCTTCGGCCCTCCGATGATGCTGCGCGACTGCGACGCGTTCGGCTGCCCGATATGCAAAAGCGTGGAGGAGGCGATCGAGGGCGCCGACGTCATCATCATGCTAAGAATCCAGCTTGAGCGGCAAGACGGCGAGCCGAGCTTCCCGAGCGTGCGCGAATACTCGAAATTTTTCGGACTTACCGCCAAGCGGATGCAAGCAGCGAAAGAGGGCGTCATGATAATGCATCCGGGGCCGATCAATCGCGGCGTGGAGATCAACTCCGACGTAGCCGACGATCCGCGCTATAGCTGCGTTTTAGATCAGGTAGAAAACGGCGAGGCGATGCGAATGGCGATACTTCATACGATAAATTTAAACAGGAGCGCACGATGAAAATTTTAATAAAAAACGGCACGATCGTTAATTGGGGCGGCAGCGAGGAGGCGAACGTCCTGATCGAGGGCGATAAAATTTCAAAGATCACGCGCGAGTGTCCCGTCGCAGACCGCGTCATAGACGCTGCGGGCAAGCTCGTGATGCCGGGGCTTATCGATATGCACGTGCATTTTAGAGACCCGGGGCTCGAATACAAAGACGACGTCATCAGCGGCAGCGAAACCGCGGTCGCAGGCGGCGTGACGACCTGCCTCCCGATGGCAAATACCAAGCCCGTAAACGATAACTCAAGCATCACGCGCGCGATGATCGCCAAGGCTAAACAGCGTGGGCTTATCGATCTGCTGCCCATAGGCGCGATCTCGCAGGACTGCAAGGGCGCAAAGATCGTCGAGATGGGCGATATGCTGGAAGCCGGCTGCGTGGCTTTCAGCGACGACGGGCTGCCAGTGACCGACAGCTCCGTGATGCGACAGGCGCTCGAATACTCCGCGCACTTCGGCTCATTCGTGATAAATCACAGCGAGGATTGCTCGCTTTGCCACGGCGGCGTGATGAACGAGGGCAAGATAAGCGCGATCCTCGGTCTAAAGGGGATGGCGAGCGAAAAAGAGGAGATCATGATCGCGCGCGATCTGCTGCTTGCCAAAAAGACGGGCGGGCACATCCACATCGCGCACGTAAGCTCGGCGTGGTCGCTAAAACTCATCGAGCAGGCTAAGCGCGAGGGTATCCGCGTCACCTGCGAGGCTACGCCGCATCACTTCACCTTCGATGAGCGCGAGCTGATGGGATACGATACGAATTTTAAAATGTCGCCGCCGCTGCGAACTCAAAGCGACGTGCAGGCGATCAGAGAGGCGCTTAAAAGCGGTCTGATCGATGCCATCGTGACCGATCACGCGCCGCACAACACCGACGATAAATTCGTCGAATTCGACCATGCGCCGTTTGGAATTTTAGGGCTTCAAACCCTCGTGCCGCTTACGCTACGGCTCGTAAACGAGAGCGTCATCAGTCTTGAAGCTATGGTGCGCCTCTGCTC
>NZ_CALEDC010000445.1 GCF_937949835.1 uncultured Campylobacter sp. | reverse complement strand
GTGCGGACAGAATAATGGCACTTCGGGCGGAGCAGGGCGGCGTTATGCAGAGTGGGGCGCATTGGGGTGGGTGAGTGCTGCGCGCGATGATAAAACCGTGACAATGAAATTTTAAATTTTGCCCTTATACGTGCTTACAAGCTCGGGATTTATTGCTATGAAATTTTTCTGCAGATCGCCAAGATCGCAATCGGTAGCTGTGATCGTAAAATCATCCGTCATATCGAGCGCAAATTCGCCAAGACCTGCTTTGAGCTGCTTCACGCACTCCCAAATGAGCTTTTTAGCCTGCGCATATTTATCATTTAGTTGCGTTTCTTGATTGAAAAGATCGAAAATTTTCGCCGTTTCGTAGTCTACTTCGACCTCGGCTCGAAACTCGTAATCAGGAACAAGCCAAAGAAGCCAGCCGTCCTTTCGTGCAAGCCACTGCGCGCGCTGTTCTTGCGAGCCGAATCCGATGATCGGCGGCAAACTCCTATTGTCGCAAGCTAAATTTATGCAGTAGAGTTTACAGGCGGGCGCGTGCTTTTTGATCGTCTCTTTAACCGCTGGCAGCAGCCTTTGAGCGGCGAGCTCATAGAGCTTTTTGTAGCTCATATCCTTATCGGGCTTTTGATAGCGCACATAACCATTTTCGGTTATTAAGCTCAGCTCGCCCATTGCGTCAAATTCATAGTTTGTTACGTCATTCCTTCTGCCTGCGCGAGGGTGCTCTACATACTCCCGTCTTTGTGCGAGCCTGCCGCCTTCGTAAGTAAAATTTTCTATCCCATAGGCGTTGTTGTCAAAGGCCGAGTAGATGGACTTTAGCTCGCCATTTTCATAGATAAATCTTTTTATATTGAAGCATTTTGAGCATCTTTTGTTATAGCAACCGAAATGATATTTTAAAACTTCGTCCCGCCCCCAAAAATAAAGGCTTTCAAAGAAACTTTTTTTGCCGTCATGTTGTCTTTCAAAAACGACGCGATCTTGCGCGTCAAAGCCGTATTCGTAGGCGTTTACGATCTTTTTCGGTTTAGCTTTTAAAATTTTGCCCTTAAAGAAGCGGTTATATTCGAAATAAAAGGGCTCTAAATTGATATAGCTACCAGACGCCCAGCGCCTGCTTACGACCTGCGCTTCGGCTATTTTATTTAAGGCTTTGTATTCATCTCTCGCGCTTTTAAAAAGCTCTCGCAATTTTTCTATCTGATCCATTTTTATCTCCCGTGTAGCTTGCAAATTTTAAATTTAGCCGCGCCTGCGAGCTAAATTCAGGCTAAATTTCAGTTGCTTGCGAGCTCATTTTTTCAAAAATTTTAAAATTTCGCTTGGCACAAGGTGCGAAACGTCGCCGCCGTGGCTCAAAACGGAGCGGACGATCGAGCTTGAGATGAAGGCGTTTTTGAGCGTCGGCATCAAATACACGCTCTCAAATTCCTCCCATAGCGAGGCGTTTGCATAGCCTATCTGCAGCTCGTACTCAAAGTCGCTAACCGCGCGCAGTCCGCGGATAACGAAGCGCACGCCGCAAGATTTAGCAAAATCCACGAGCAGATTATCAAAGCTTTGCACGCTCACGCCGCGAAGTTCGCGTGTCGCGGCTCGCGCCATCTCTAGTCTGGATTTTAGGCTGAAGTAGGGCTTTTTGCTCTCGTTTAGCGCGACTGCGACGATAACCTCATCAAAAAGCCCTAGCGCACGCTTGATTACGTCCAGATGGCCGTTCGTGATAGGATCGAAAGTGCCCGGATAGATACATTTTCTTGAGTTTTGCATTATTGCCACCTTTTAAATAGCTCGTTTTGCACGCCCAGCGCGTCGCACCACTTGCCGATTATGAAATTTTTTAAATTTTGCACGCCGCAGTAGCCCGCGATCACGGGCGGAGCGATGATGACGCCGAGTGCGGCTAGCTCGCTCATTTGTCGCAGGCTGATCGCAGAAAGGGGCATCTCGCGCACGCCAAGAACCAGCCGCTTGTGCTCTTTTAACGCGACTGCAGCGGCGCGGGTGCTTAAGCTGTCGCAAAGCCCGCCGTAAATTTTAGCCAAAGAGCCGATAGAGCAGGGCGCAAAGATTGTGGCGTCAATGCCGAATGAGCCCGAAGCGGGCGGCGCACTAAGATCGTCGTCGAGATGAAATTTTACGCTCTTAAATTCCGTAGATTTTAAAGCCTCGTCCGCATCTATGCCGCTTTCGGAGCGCAGGACGCGGCGCGCGCCCTGCGTAAGCACGGCGTGAATTTCATGCGGCGAGCTGGCAAGAAATTTAAGCAGATCAAGCCCGATCTCGCAAAAACTCGCGCCGCTTACGCAAACTAAAATTTTCATTTCAAGGCTTTCATATCGAAATTTTGCAGTTTAAAAACAAACGCGGCGGAAGGAATTTTAAAATTTGAAGTTAAGATGGAGCGGGAAACGAGAGTCGAACTCGCGACATCAACCATGGCAAGGTTGCGCTCTACCACTGAGCTATTCCCGCATGCGGTGAAAATAAAGCGCGATTGTAGCCTATAAATTTTCATTTGTCAATAATTTCTCGCTTAAATTTCATAAATTTTTACGATTTCTCCAGCGCGAACTTTGTCGCATTCGGGATCAGCCAAGAAAAAATGCGATGCCGCAGCCAGCGGTCTGATGCGCCCAGAAGGCGACGGCATAGGCGTAAAAACTCCGCCTTCATATGCGCCTACGGTTAAATTTACTCTGCCGCTTTTTAGCTTCAGATCGCTTGCGAGCTTGGCATAGATCGCCGCCTCTGCGCTAAAAGCCTCACTTGCGCCGCTAAGCTTAAATAGTATCGGTAGTATGACCGCGCGCGTAAGCACGAAAGCAGCCATTGGATTGCCCGCCATTGCAAAGACGAATTTGCCGTCTTTTGCGAAGCACTTGCTGGGGCGGCCGGGCTTGATATCAATGTGATCGAAAACCTGCAAAAATCCAAGTTCACTCATAGCGCTTTGCATAAAATCCGCCTCCCCAGCACTTGCTCCACCGCTGGTAATTAGCACGTCAAATTTACGCGTAGCAGTATCTAGCGCCTCGCACACCTCGCTAAAATCATCCTTTAAAATCCCTAAATACTCATTTTCAAAGCCGTATTTTTGCAGCAATGCAGCAATGCCGCTAGAGTTGGCGTTATAAATTTCGCGCTCGCTTGCGCTCTGCCACGGCTCTTTTAGCTCGTTTCCGCTGGAAAATAGAGCGATTTTAGGACGCGCGTAAACGTCCACTTCGTAAATTCCTTGCGCAGCAAGAAGCATGATTTTAGCAGGGTTTAAAATTTCGCCACGGCGCAATAAAAGCTCGCCTGCGCGCACTTCCTCGCCTTTTTTACGAAAGCCGTCGTGAGCATGAACGGAAGCGGGGATTTTTAGAGTTCCGCCTTGCGCGTCTACATCCTCTAGCCTCGCGACAGAGTCCGCGCCTGCAGGCATTGGCGCGCCGGTCATTATCTTTTGCGCCTGCCCGGCCTTGATTTCGTAGAATTTTTCGTCTCCTGCAAAAATTGTAGGCTCTACGATCTTTAGCTTTTCGTCTTTGAATTCCGCCGCATAGGCATAGCCGTCAAGCGCCGAATTATCGAAGCAGGGCAGGTTTTTAATCGCAGAAATATCGCTAGAAAGGATGCGACCTAAGGCGCTGGGAAGAGGTACCTTTTCGCTCCGCCTGCTTGATGTGATTCTCGCCGTAGCCAAATCTATAGCCTCATTTATTCCTATCATTTTAAGTCCTTTTTATCATTTTTTACATTTTAAATTCGCGCAGTTAAGACCTCACATAGTCTTAAATTCTATGTTTCGCCGGAGCTTGCAAAGCAAAATTTTACCCAAATAAATGCGCGAAATTTCACAGGCTCAAACTTGCCTTATTTTAATGCGAGCGTTACTTAAAATTTCAAAACGTATCACTCGTAAAATTCCACTTTGCTTGCTCGCGCAAGATTTTTATTCCGAAGTCTTCATTCCTCCAGCCTCTGTATGTCTGCGCCGAGCGCACCAAGCTTAGCTTCCAGCCTCTCATATCCACGATCTAGGTGGTAAATTCTATGTATTTTGCTCTCGCCGCGCGCCGCAAGGGCGGCTAAAACGAGTGCCGAGCTGGCGCGCAGATCGGTCGCCATCACGTCTGCGCCGTTTAGCTTGCCGCCGCTGATCGTCGCGATGTGGCCGTTTAGGCGGATATCTGCGCCCATTCTTGAAAGTTCGCTTACGTGCATAAAGCGGTTTTCAAAAAGCCTCTCGTCGATGGTGCTGACGCCCGAGGAGATGCACGCAAGCGCCATAAACTGCGCCTGCATATCGGTAGGAAAGCCCGGATATTCGCTTGTGATAATCTCAACTGGTTTGATCTTTGAAGCGGGCAAGATCGTTATCTCGTCGCCGCCGCTTGAAATTTCAAATTTAAAGCCCATATCTTCAAATTTTGCAAGCACGGCGCCAAGATGAGCCGCGCAAGCGTGCGTGATCGTGATGCGGGAGCCCGTGATCGCGCCCGCGCACAGATAGGTGCCCGCCTCGATGCGATCGGGAATGATCGAAATTTCATCCAAGCATAAAAGCTCGCCGCCGCTTCCTTTGATGAGGATTTCGTTCGTGCCGATGCCCTCTATGTCGATGCCTGCGCTTTTTAATGCGTTGCAAACGGCGATCACTTCGGGCTCTTTTGCCGCGTTTATGATATGCGTGGTACCGCTTGCTAAAGCCGCCGCCATTACGATGTTTTCGGTGCCGGTGACGGTAATTTTGTCAAAATTTATAGTCGCGCCCTTAAGCCCCTTTTTTGCGGTGCAAACGACGTAACCCTGCTCGATCTTAACCTCCGCGCCCATCTTTTCAAGCGCGCTAAGGTGCAGATCAATCGGCCTTGCGCCGATCGCGCAGCCTCCGGGAAGGCTTACCTCGCAATGCCTAAACCGCGCTAAAAGCGGCCCCA
>NZ_CALEDC010000444.1 GCF_937949835.1 uncultured Campylobacter sp. | reverse complement strand
GTATGTAGCGCAGATATGACCTTTAGCCCTTATAGGATTTGGCACATTCATCATTTGTGAAAAATCCTGGTTATATTCGCCTTGTGCCGTATAGTAGCCCATCAAATCATTGAGCGATGTGGCTACGTTATGCGCTGTCCTTACTACCTCAGCATCGTCTCTGGTAGCTATTAGTTTTGGAATGGCAATTGCCGCCAAAACACCTAAAATCACGATCACGAAAATTAATTCGATCATAGTAAAACCCTTCATGTTTTTATCCTTTGATAAAAAATTTTGGACTTATATTATAGGACGTTTACTATAAATTTAGCTTAAAAATTCTTTGCAAACTCCAACATTTCAGGTAAAAATTTTACAGCATTCGCGCCAACCGCCAAATAATGGTTATTTATCAGGCTTTTTCCGTTATAAAGAGGCGCCTTCATCGTCTTTAGATCTATCACCGCTCCGCCGCTTTGATGCAGCAAAAAATCTCCCGCGGCGATGTCCCAAAGCGAGCAGTCGCTAAATCTCGCATACGCGCTGGCACCCCCCTCGGCTAAGATGCAAAATTTTATCGCAGAGCCTTTGCGCATTAGTTGCATTCCAAATTTCTGCGCAAATTGCAAGTATTTTGCGGATCTGCTATAGTGCCCTTGCATGAAGATTTGCGGTGCGCTAGTGGGGCGAGGGAGCAGCATGTCGTTTTTATAAACTCCGCCGCCGTTTGAGCTATATATATCGCCGCTTATAGGGATGCCGATTACCGCTAAAATCGGACGCCCATGCTCGATCAGCGCGATGCAGACGCAAAACTCACCGTTGCGTGCGATGAACTCCTTTGTGCCGTCCAGCGGATCTATCAGCCAAAATCTCTCCTCGCTCATGCGCCGCTCGCTATCCAGTACGCATTCTTCCGAGCAGATCGCGATACCGCTGGGCTCTAGAGTGCGCATTATCGCATCATTTGCCGCAAGATCGGCATTCGTAAGCGGCGATCTGTCCGCCTTGACAAAGATATCAAATTTATCGTAATTTTGCATTATCGCGGCATTTGCCTTTTTTGCGGCGTCCGTCGCGAGTGCTAAAAGCTCATCCAAGCCCACTTTCGCTCCTTTAAATTTAAGGTAATTCTACTAAATTTAAAATTTTAATAGTCTAAATTTACGCAAGTAAAAACAGCTGAAATTTTAAAACCCTTTAGAATTTTAATATTCTTTTTTATATAATTGCTAAAATTTTTTAAAGGACCAACATGACCCCAGTCGTATTAGATAGCGTTAAACACGCGGATTTACAGTATCACGCGGATGCATTCCCTACCGCGCCTTTCGTGCCGGTGATCGCGCCGGAGATCCCGTTTTGCGCGGACAACCTCGTTATCGTATTTACCATTGAAAAAGAGCCCAAAATGGTGGCGCTGCTAGGGCGCACCAAAAACGTTCTAATCGATAAGGATTATAAAGGAACGGTGCCTTCTTCGGTGCAGAATTATCCGTTTTTCCTAGCCCAGATCGGCGAGCAGACGGCGATCTGCTTCGATAAGGATGCGCAGCAGATCAAAGGCGACGGAGAGGCGCTTTTTAAAGACGGCAAGCCAACGCCGTTTTTAAAAAATTTAAAAGAGGTGATGCAAAATTACGCCGATTTAGATATGCGCACGCGCGTTGCGGCGGCGGAATTTCAAAAGGCGGGGATTTTAGAAGCCAAGGAACTCGGCATCAACTCTAGCGGCAAGGAATCGTCCCTGCTAAACGGCTTTTCGGTCGTAAATCGCGAAAAACTTTTGAAACTAAGCGATAAAAAACTTGCGGATTTCGCGCGCCGCGGATATCTGGAGCTAGCGTATTTCCATCTAAAAAGCCTTGCAAATTTTCAGCGACTAGGCGATAAGATCATGCAGCTTGACCCGCCGACCGCGCAGAAAGAAGCGAAAAAATAGACACCGTTTTCGCTACTAGAATAGCTAGAAATTTTTAGAATTTTATGATTTAATGTCGCAGAATTTAATTCCTAAAAGCAATATTGCGCGAAAATGTCGCAAGTATTTTACGGCGTGAGTTGTTTTTATAAATACCCATTAAGCTTATCTAGTAGAATAAGCCTTAGACCCTAAATGATTTTATTTATAGCTAAGATTAAACGTACTGCGAGCCTGATCGTATAATTTTGCCATAAAAATTTTATGGCAAAATTTATCACCTTGCCCACGCAGGATTTTACGTCCGATATCCTCCAATGCTAGAAATATTGCACGGAACCTTACTTGATTTAAAATTCTTTTTGAGCATATGAATTTATAAATTTCAAGCCTATCTTTTAGGTTTTTATATTAAGCCTTTGAAATAAAGAAAGTCTCGATGAAATTTTACACGGAGTGCTTAAATTTAGCCCGCACAATTTATAGATAATACAGCGCGAGCCCAGCATTACGGCAAAATTTTAATTTAAAGAAATTCC
>NZ_CALEDC010000443.1 GCF_937949835.1 uncultured Campylobacter sp. | reverse complement strand
CATCGGAATTTAAAGTCTTTGAGCTTGCATCTTCTAATTTTAAATTTTTGAAGTCGAAAGCGTTAAAATTTTTGGGATAAAGACCTTCTGTTAGATTTTGCTTTGCATCGCTGTGCTGATTATTTAGGAGTTTTCTTAATTCCTCAAGCCTGCTTTGATCCATTTATCGCCTTTAAATTTGATGGACGCACCATTTTATATTCTCATCACTTAAAGCTCAGTAAATTTTATCGCTCATTCGCTGTCCTACAATAAGGCAAAGACTCTAGAAATTTTAAGCTATACGTAAAATCTACCATAAATCCAAAAAATTCTAATCAAGCGTATAAATTCCCTTATTTTTAAATCCGCCTTATACTCAACTTTTTAAATTTTAAAGCAACCCTCGTGTCTTATGGTAAATTTCTCTCTTAGCAAATCACCTCTTTTTTAGATTAAGTAGCTATATAGCTCGATACCTTGTCGTAAGTTACTTTCTAGCGCTTCACAGAGCTGCGCTAAATACGCATCAGGAATTTTAGATGCAGAAACAACCTGTATGGTGTGATACTACTAGGCGTAAAATATAAAAGAAATCTAAAATAGAATCTTTACAGAATTTTTATTAAATTCTATATTTCAAATTTAAGAAATTTCCGCGGAATTTTGGCTAAATTTCGCATTTTATAATTTTATTATGTCATGGAATTTTCGAGGTAAAATTCCAACCAATTCCGCGGAATTTTAATTTGCGTCCGTGTCAGTCAAACTAGCTAAAAAGCTTTTTCATCGCCTTAAAAAACATTGCGGTGAGCGGATTTGATTTACCTGAGACCTTTGCGATCCAGCTCTCATAGGTTTCGCCTTTACTTTTTAGAAAGTCCACGAGCGCCTTTTGGCTAGCCTGCATACCGCCGTTTCTTTCAGCATCCAGTAGCGCCCTATAAATAGGCTCTATAGTTTCGATCGCAGATCTTGGCGGAGCCTTGCGAAATGCCGTGTATTCGGTGATCTGCCCCGTCACGGGATCTTTTTTAGAAGTAAATTCGGTAATGACCCAATAAAAGCGCCCATCTTTGGCTAAATTTTTAACCACGGCGGTAAAATCCTTGCCCTGCTGTATCGTATCCCACATAAGCTTAAACGCTATGCGCGGCATGTCCGGATGTCGTATGATGTTATGCGGCTGCCCCAAAAGCTCAAGCTCACTATAGCCGCAAATCATACAAAAATACGGATTTGCAAACGTGATAATGCCCTTCGGATCGGTTTTGGAAACGATATAGCGCTTCTCATCGAGTTTGATTTCCTGATTAATCGGAGTCGGTCTTTGCATTTTTAATCCTTTGCTTAAAAATTTATTGCAGAGTATATAAAATTTTTCTTTTCAGAAATATTAAATTTTCGTTAAATTTTTATAAATGTTAAATCTTTAAGTGAATTTTTAAAATTTAATGTATAATCTCAAATCAAAATTTCAAAAGGCAGCGCGTTGAAAAATCCCTTCCTATCGCTTAAATACTCAAATTTTAGAATTTATTGGATCGGGATGAACCTCTCGCTGATCGGTTCTTGGATGCAAAGCGTCGCGCTACCGTGGCTAGTGCTAAGCATAACCGCAGATGCTTTTAAGGTCAGCCTTGTAGCCGCGGCGCGATTCTTGCCCGCGCTACTTTTTACGCCATTTTCCGGTGTACTGCTCGATAAGTTTAATCGCAAAAAGATCCTTTTGCTCGCTCAAATAGGCATGGCGGTGACTGCCTCAATTTTCGCGGTTATGAGCTTTTGCGAGCTATATTCTTTCGGCAAAATTTTATTTTGCGCTTTTGCAAGCGGCATCTTTACCAGCATGGACGCCCCGAGCCGTCAGTCGATGGTAAAAGACCTCATCGATTCGCCCCGCGATCTAGCCAACGCCATAGCATTAAATTCTATGTCCTTTAACGTCGCTCGTATCGCAGGACCCGCACTTGCGGGGATCGTGATGGCGCTGTGGGGCGTGGGCTTTTGCTTTTTATTCAATGCGCTTAGCTTTTTAGGCATCATCGTTTCGCTGTTTTTCATAAAAATTCCGCCATCCGTTACTACGCTATCTAGCAGAAGCGGAGGCGTTTTTGCCTCGATCGGTGCTGGAATTTCGTATGTATCGCACAAAAAAACTCTAAGCGAGCTAATGATAATAGTGCTTATCGTAGCGACGCTGGTGCCAAATTACAACGTAACGATCTCGGCGCTTGTTAAGCTTAGCCTAGACGCGGATGAGCGAAGCTTTGGATATTTGATGTCGGCTCTAGGCGCGGGGGCCTTTTGCGGCGCGCTTTTCGTAGCAGTCTTTGATAAACTCGGCATCCGCAAAATCAGATCGTGCGCGATCGCTATGGGGGTGAGCTTAGCTCTTACTGGGGCTGCGAATTCCTTCGCATGGGCTGCGGCAGGGCTTGCCGTAACTGGGTTTCTTTTCGTAATCACAAACTCAAGCATCAACTCCACCGTGCAGATGCACGTAAGCAACGAATTTCGCGGGCGTGTGCTTAGCTTATACGCGCTATTTTTAATAGGTAGTACGCCATTTGGAGCGCTCATATCGGGCTTTTTTACCGAGCTACTGGGCGCTCGCGTAGCCCTTGCGATCTGCGGTACAATTAGCATTTTGCTACTGCTGGCGCTATTTTACGGCTTTAAAATACGGCGCAGGACGCATTTTATCTTTTGAGATAAAGTCTAAGCCAAAAGCTGCATTATCAAAATTAACCTTATTTTTACGATGAAGCCTTAGAATTCCTACCGAAATTTAAAGGTAAGGAGTTTTTATGAATAGACGAAATTTCCTAAAAAGTAGCGCCGCGATCGGCACGCTAGCGACATTAAATCTAAATTTAAACGCTAGCGCGGTTACAGGCGGGACGGAAAAGAAAGTCGCCAGCGTCTGCGAGATGTGCTCCTCGCGCTGTCCTATCGAAGTGACCGTCAAAAACGGTCGCGGCGCTCTCATCGAGGGCAACCATCGCTTTTCAAACAAAACCTCGGTCTGCGCTCGTGGAGGCGCGGGCATAAATCAGCTCTACGACGATCAAAGGCTCATTAAGCCGCTCATTCGCGTAGGCGAGCGCGGCGAGGGTAAATTTAAAGAGGCGAGCTGGGACGAGGCTCTTAAAATTTGCGCGCAGAAGCTTGGCGAGATTTCGCAAAAATACGGCCCGCAAAGCGTAGTTTTTACCTCTAAAACGGGCGAGCACCACACTCAGATGATGAATTTCGCCTGTGCCTACGGCAGCCCGAACATCTACTCGCACTGGTCCTGTTGCCCGGTCACTTATAATATCGCCGTGCCACACACTTTCGGCACCAATATGCAAAGAGACTACGGCGACGCAAAATACATCGTAAATTTCGGTCACAATCTCTTTGAGGGCATCGACATCTCGAAAACCAAAAAACTTGCAAAAGCCGCAAGTAGAGAGGACGTAAAGCTTTTGGTGCTCGATCCGCGCTTTAGCGTCGTAGCTTCCAAAGCAGACGAGTGGCTGCCGATAAAGCCGGGAACCGACGCGGCGTTTTTGATGGCACTGATTCACGTCTGGCTACGCGATAACAAATACGACAAAAAATTTATCGAACAATACGCCGTGGGGCTAGAGGAGCTAAGGCAATCGGTGAAGGATACGACGCCGCTTTGGCAAGAGGGTATCACGGGCATCAAGGCAGACAAAATCGAGCGCATCGCAAATGAAATTTACGCCGCGGCTCCCGCAGTCGTAATCGACTGGGGTCATAAAACCACGACCGCCAAGGCCGAATATATCCGCACGCGCGCCATCGCGATCGCAAACGCGCTGATGGGAAACGTCGAGAAAAAGGGCGGAATTTATTTCTCTAAAGATTCCAAAACCTTCAACGCGCTTTGCAAAGAGGATCTATTCCCTACCATCTCGAACCCGGATAAAAATTTTAAAATTCCAAAGACCGCGCGCATCGACGGCTGCGGCGAAGAAGGTAGTGAAAATTTCTTCGTGCCGCGCAAACACGGCGTTTTGATGCAGATCGCGCCTACGATTTTAAGCGAAAAGCCTTACCCTGTAAAAGGCTGGGTCAGCACGCGCTTTAACCACCTCATCAACGTTGCGGGCGTGGATAAGAGCGTAGAGGCGATCAAAAAGCTAGACTTCGTGCTCGCAATCGACGTGTATATGAGCGACTTCGCGTGCCTAGCCGACGTGATCTTGCCAGAATCCACCTATTTAGAGCGCGACGAGTCGATTCAAAACAAAGGCGGCACCGCACCGGGATTTGTGATGCGAAACAAAGCCGTCGAGCCGGTGGGCGATACGAAGTGCGGCTATGAAATTTTTAGAGAGCTTGCAAGGGTGATGAAGATCGATAAAGACTACACCTGGAACAACATCGACGAATACCGCATGCAGCAAGCCAAAGGCAACGCCGAGCTGATCGCAAATTTAATCAAAAACGGCTACGTAAGCTACAAGGTACCGAAGCTGTATTACCGAGAGCCGAAGCTCGTGGCTAAATTTATCGATAAATATCCTGCGGCAGCGGAGTTCGTGGACGAAAACGGCGAGATGAGCTCTCAGATGAAATTTAAAACCCCGAGCGGCAAGATCGAGCTTTTCGCGCCGAAAGTGGAGGAGCTTTTCGCGGGATACGGCTGTTTAAACACCGAGGGTATGGACGTATTTGGCGGACACAAATACTGCCTGATGACCGGCAAGACCGCGCTTCACACCAACGGCCACACTCAAAATGTCAAAATTTTAAACGATATGATGAGCGAATCGCCGGTTTGGATCAGCCCGGCTTCTGCAAAGGCGGAGGGGCTAAAGACGGGCGACGTCGTGAAGCTCAAAAATAAATTCGGCGAGCAAAAAGCTAAAATTTTCGTCACGCAAGGCATCAGAGACGATTGCCTGTTTTTATACCACGGCTTTGGGCACGTAAGCCCGGGGCTAAAGCGCACGAACGGCATAGGCACCAACCAAAGCGTCCTTCTCGATCCCGCTGCGGGTCCTGTGGTAAGCACGATGGTAACCAACGTCGGCGTCGATATAGTTAAAATTTGAAAGGGGCGGTTATGAAAAAACTCATAATGATTCACGACGAAAATTTATGTATAGGTTGCCAAGCCTGTTCGGTTGCGTGCAGGAACGAAAACGGCGTACCGAGCGGCGTTTATAGGCTGCAAGTGCACGGCAAAACAAGCGGCGTTTTTCCGAATTTAAAGCTAGATTATTCGCGCGCCAGCTGCGTTATGTGCGAGGATAGCCCCTGCGTGGACGTCTGCCCTACGGGAGCGAGCTTTAAAACCAAAGACGGCGTAACGCTCATAGACGAGAGGCTTTGCGTCAGCTGCAAATACTGCATCCTGGCCTGTCCTTACGACGCCAGATTTGTCGATCCCGTCACGCACGCTATCGGCAAATGCACCTTTTGCTACACTAACCGCACTAGCAAAGGTTTGCAGCCCGCCTGCGTAAGCGTGTGCCCAACAGATGCTTTAACTTTCGGCGACGTAAATGACGTAAATTCCGAGGTAAGCAAACTGCTAGCCAAAACGAGCGTAGAATATCCGAAAGCGTATCTAAACACCAAACCGCGCCTAGCGAATATCAAAAACAAAAAAGGAGGACGCTATGAATAATATGTGGGGCGATATGAGCCAATACTCTGAAATTTACTGGCCTTGGCCGATTGCGATCTATCTATTTTTGGCGGGTCTTAGCGCGGGAGCGACGATGGTGGCGCTTTTAGTCAAATGGAACCGCCACGAAAGCGAGCAAAATTCCATCTGGGACGCGATGATTAGGGCGGGTGCGATCACGGCGCCGCTTACGATCTGCGCGGGGCTTTTGCTTTTGATCTTCGATCTAGGCAAGCCTCTTACCTTCTATCTTTTGCTGATCAAATTTAACTTCGGCTCTGTAATGAGCCTCGGCGTTTTGGCGCTTTTAATCTACGTGCCGCTTAGCTTTGTATTTGCGCTATGCGTATTCGGCGAAGAAATTTGCAAATTTAAACTACTTGCGTTCCTACGCCCTATCGTAAATTTGCTAAGCTCGTTTGCCAAAGCTTCCAAAGCTTTCGAGCGAGTTTTATTTATCCTTGCTCTTTGCGTGGGCGCATACACGGGCTTTTTACTAAGCGCGGTGATGAAAATTCCGCTTTGGAATACTCCGGTGCTGCCGATTTTATTTTTACTATCCGGCTTTTCCAGCGGCATCGCGGCGAGCATTTTAGTGGGACTTCTGTTTTTTAAAGGCTCGTTAAACAAAGATAGCATAAAATACCTTTTGGTGCTTGATCTGCGCGCGATACTCTTTGAGATTCCGCTTTTATTCATTCTATTTGTCGGGATGTATTTCGAGGGTGGTACTAGCGCGCTTGCGGCACAGCAGGCTTTGACGCACGAGGTTTACGGTAAAATTTTCTGGATCGGCGTTTTAGGCACGGGGCTCATCGCTCCGATCATCATCGCCTTTACGGCGCTGAAAAACCACGCCTACAAGCCTGCGTTTATAGTTTTAAATTCTTTCGTCGTGCTTTGCGGCGTCATTCTGCTTCGCTACTTCGTTGTATATGCGGGGCAAATTTGCACGGGAGCGTAGTTTCGCTCCCGATCTAGGGAGTGAGTTTGAAAATTTTACTTTTAGAAGACGATTTTGAATACAGAAGCAGCGTAAGCGAGTATCTGCAGGAGCTTGGCTACGAGGTGGACGAATGCGAAAGCGGCGACGCAGCCTGCGATAAGATCGCCGCGAATGCATACCATTTGCTGATTTTAGACATCAAGGTGCCGGAGATCTCGGGCGAAGAGGTGCTAAAATACGCACGCAGCCTCGGTCTTAACACCCCCGTGATGATGATGACCTCGCTTGGCGACATTGACGATTTAAGCCAGTGCTACGAGCTAGGCTGCAACGAATACCTAAAAAAGCCCTTCCACCTAGCCGAACTTAAATTTAGAGTAAGCGAGCTGATGCGAAAGTATTTCGGCGACGAAAAGGGCGCCGTCAAGATCGCGGATAAATTTCACTACTTCGCAAATTTAAAAATTTTAAAGCGTGCGGACGAAGAGATATCGCTAAGCGCCAAAGAGATTAAAATCATAGAATTTCTGCTCGCCAATATCAAAAGATTCGTTAGCGTCGATGAGCTCATTGCCGACGTGTGGGACGGCGAGGCGGGCAGCGTCGATGTGCGCGTGCATATCAGCAACCTCCGCTCCAAAACGAGCAACGATTTCATCCTCTCCAGCCGCGGACTCGGATATAAGATCAATGCTTAAAGGGTTTAAATTTACGCTTTTTAGCGCGATCTTCATCATCGGCGCTTTTATAAGTGAGAGCCTTTATATCATCTATTTAAACTCCAAAATCGAAGAGAGCGCCGACGTCGCCGAGCTGATGCAAAAAAGCGGCGAAGCTCTAGCCGGCGCATATCCCGATCTAAAAGACGAGCTCATCTACGACTACGCGATCCTAAATGCAAACGGCGAAATTTTAAGATCAAACCTCAGCGTGCAGCCGCCCGATTTTGCGTTTATTACGCTTAAATTCGGCGGGCGAGTATTTTTTAAGCGCCATTTTCTACATGAGGGCAAGCTGCATTTTTTCGTCATCTCAAAAAAGATAAGCTACGCAAAGATAGAATTTATCGCGATCTCTACGATCTTTATCACGATTTTCGTAGCGCTCATCATCGCGCTGTTTAACTACAAAATCATAAAAAATTTCTACGCGCAGCAAAGCAACCTCATCAAGGCGTTTTTCAATGACGCGATGCATGAGCTAAAGACCCCTCTAGGCGTGGCGCTCATCAATACCGAGATGCTTGGGTTGCGCGACAAACACACTGCGCGTATCAAATCCGCACTCAAGCAGATGGTAATTACTTACGAGGACGTGGAGTATTTCATCAAAAGCGGCAAGATGAGCCTAAAAAGCCGCCGCATCGATATGAGCGAGTTTTTGAGCGCTAGGATAAATTTCATCTATCTGGTCGCAAAAAGCAAAAACATAAGCTTGCAATCGCGAATAGCGCCAGATGTGAGCGTTTTTATGGACGAAACCTCGCTAATGCGCCTCATCGACAACACCCTAAGTAACGCCATAAAATACTCGCGCCCAGGCGGCAAGATCATCATCGGGCTGGAAAAAGGGGTGAGCATAGCGGTCTTTAGCGTGCAGGACTTCGGCATCGGCATAAAGGATACGAGCGCGATCTGGGAGAGATACTCGCGCGAAAACGCGGCTCTTGGCGGATTCGGCCTCGGGTTAAACATAATCGATAAAATTTGCAAGCGCTACGGAATCGCAAAAAGCGTCAGCTCGAAGCTCGGCGAAGGCAGCACCTTTTGCTACAAAATCCCGCTGTTTAAGCAGAAACTTTTGGATTAAAACGGCGCATGAAATTTAGACGCAAATTTTAAAATTTTAAAAGTAAAATTTGCGCGGCTAGGACTTTTTAAAATTTTGTTTTAGCTCGGATTTTCAACCGCCTGTAAGTTCCCTGCCTTCCAGGTATTCTTTTTCTACATCGTATTTTACGTCGCCGCAATTATCAAAATAATACTCGGGCGAATTAGTGGGTTTTTCATAGTATGTTTTTAAATTATATTCAGTCGGAATTTTATGAAATAGCAAAATA
>NZ_CALEDC010000442.1 GCF_937949835.1 uncultured Campylobacter sp. | reverse complement strand
CGGCGGCGGTGGTAGAGAATACGCGATCGGGCTAAGACTTCGCGAGGATAAAAACGTTTTAAATCTGTATTTTGCTCCGGGAAACGGCGCTACAAAGGCGCTCGGTAAAAATTTAGATTTAAAAGATTTTAATGAACTCGCACTTTTTGCTAAAAACAACGACGTAGCCCTTACCGTCGTGGGCGCCGAAGAGCCGCTTACAAAAGGCATCGTGGATATTTTTAAAGCGCAAGGCCTCGCGATATTCGGTCCCAGCGCTACTGCGGCGAAGCTTGAGGGCTCCAAAGCCTATATGAAGGACTTTCTGGCGCGAAATCATATTAAAACCGCAAAATTTCTAAGCAGCGACGATCTCTCCGAAATTTCAAAATTTATCGATACTCTAAACGGCCGCGTAGTGGTTAAAGCGGACGGCTTGTGCGCGGGCAAAGGCGTCATCATCGCAAATTCCAAAGATGAAGCTAAAAAAGCCGCTGCGGATATGCTAAGCGGCGAAAGCTTCGGCGAAGCGGGCAAGCGCGTCGTCGTGGAGGAGTTTTTAGAGGGCTTCGAGCTGAGCTTTTTTGCGATCTGCGACGGGGAGAATTTCGTAAGTCTGCCCGTAGCGCAGGATCACAAAAAATTGCTTGACGGCGATCTGGGCCCGAACACCGGCGGCATGGGAGCTTATGCGCCCAGCCCGCTAGCAGATGCTGCGCTTATAAAAAGAGTGCAGAGCGAGATCGTCGCACCCACGCTAAAAGGGATGCGGCAGCAGGGCGCGCCCTTTTGCGGCGTGCTGTTCGTGGGGCTTATGATCGTGGGCGGCGAGCCTTACGTGCTGGAGTACAACGTCCGCTTCGGCGATCCGGAGTGCGAGGTTTTGATGCCGCTAATTGACGGAAATTTGAGCGAAATTTTATACAACGCCGCCGTAGGCAAGCTAAGTAGCATAAGCTTAAAAGAGCGATTTGCGGTGGGCGTCGTAATGGCTAGCGAGCGCTATCCTTATGGCTCTTCGCAGCCTGAGCCGATCAAGACGGGCGAAATTCCCGCGGGAGCGCATATCTGCTATGCAGGCGTGAGCGAGCGAGAGGGTCAAATTTACGCTAGCAGCGGGCGCGTTTTGGTAAGCGTGGGCGTCGCACAGAGCCTAAAGCAGGCGCGCGATGTGGCTTACGCGCTTTGCGAAAATATAAAATTTAGCGGCGCGCAGTATAGGCGCGATATCGCGCACCAAGCCTTAAGAGATAAAATTTGAACATCGCTCCGCTTAGCAAGCGCGTAATCGCGTTTAGTATCGACGAAGCGGTGAGCGTAACGCTTTTTGTGGTTGTGCTATTTGCTATCGACGAGCCAGAGCTTGTCGCAGCGGCGCAGAGCGGAAGCAATCTTGAGGTACAAAAGATCGCGTCGAAATTCATTTTGCATTACGCGATAATAAAATTTTTATATCAGGCGATTTTTGTCTATCTATACGGCGCGACGCTAGGCAAGCTCGCGGTTAAAATTTACTGCGTCCGCGCTGGCGGTGGCGACATGGATATCGCTACGGCAGCGATCCGCGCGGCGGTTAGGTTGATAAGCGAGATGATCTTTTATATGGGATTTTTGGTGGCGCTTTTTACGAACTCGCGTCAGAGCCTGCACGATATGGCGGCGAAAACATTGGTGGTAGAGATTGAAAAAGAGTAAAAAATTTAAAATTCTAGCGCTTAGTTTTAGCGCTCTTTTAGCAAGTAGTGCGAGCGCAAAGGTCCAAGACGTCGAGCTCATAGCAGATAATGTCGAGAAAAACGGCTTTTTGACGGAGGCTAGTGGCAACGTAACGGTGTATTCGCAGGACTACTTCATCACCGCCGATCGCGCTACATACGACGAGCAAAACGGCATCATCGAGCTTTTTGGTAACGTCAATGCGATGCGTGGCAGCAGTGAGACCACGCGCGCCCAGCATGTCAAAATCGATCTGAAAAACGATAAGCAGCAAGCCGACGTAAATTTTATGATGGACAAGGACTCCGAGCTTTGGATGCAAAACGACGCCAGCTGCAGCGACAGCGAGTATTACCGCGTGGAGGGCTCCAGCGTATCTAGCTGCAACGTCACCGATCCTGATTGGCGCATCAAATTTAGCAGCGGCATGCTTAATAAAGAGAGCAAATTCCTCCATCTTTTCAATCCGAGATTTTACGTGGGCGACGTGCCGGTGCTCTATCTGCCGTATTTCGGCTTCCCGACCGACCGCACGCGCCGCACGGGCCTACTGCCTCCAGAGGCCGGCTACATTAGCAAGGAAGGGATTTACTATAAGCAGCCGATCTATTTCGCGCCTTACGATAGCTGGGATTTTCAGCTCGATCCGCAGGTGCGCACGCGCAGGGGCTTTGGCGTATACGGGACATTTCGATTTACGGAGTCGCCGTATTCTTACGGCGAGATTAGAGGCGGAGTTTTCGATAACTTCTCGCGGGCGCAAAAGCGGCTCGAATACAAAAACGAGCGCCATCACGGCTTTGAAGTTCAATACGATCGCAGCAAGCTTGCGACCTATTTGCTAGACGGCGATCTGCGCGAAAATTTATGGATCGATTTTACCCAGCTAAACGACCTTGAATACTACGATCTGAAAGAAAAGGGAGGCCTTAGCGACGATGCGGATAATTCGCTCGTAACTTCACGGCTGAATTATTATTTGACCGGCGACGAGCACTATTTTGGCGCTTACGGACGCTACTACATCGATACAAGTAAGCTAAACGCCGATAATACTTTCCGCAACGAAGATACCGTCCAAGAGCTTCCGACGCTGCAATATCATAAATTTAGCAATGATTTGGGGCTGCCAAATTTGATCTATTCGCTTGATGCAAAAGCGCGTAATTACACCAGATGGGAGGGCGCGACTGCTCGCCAATACGAGTTTGACGTGCCGATTAGTATAAGCACGCCACTACTGGCGGATTATTTAAATTTCGCCTTTACCGAGCGGGTGTATATGACTAATATCGATTGGCACGATAAATTTTACTACGCAAACGGCGATCTTGGCGAGGATAAAAGCACTTTCTACGCTAATCAATACACCGAGCTTTCGCTCTACACCGACGTAGCTAGGGCTTATGATAGCTTGTATCATACGATGAGCTGGAGGGCGGATTTTAGAATTCCAAGCTGGCAGCAAGGCGACATCGAGGATAGAATTTTAAAGTATCATCAGTATAAATACGACCTTGCTCGCGGCGCAGTAGATCGCTCGCGGCTGGGTAACTTGCAAGACTCACTTTATTGGGAGGATAACTTCTTAAGCGAGCTTAGTGACGAATACACCCACGAAAATGCAGCTTTAAGTATGACGCAGTTTTTTTATAATGAAGACGGACGTAAATTTTTACGCCATAGCGTCAAGCAGCGATATGACTTCGACGATCACGAGTTCGATGATTTAGAACACCGCATCGATGCGTATTTTGCAAATGGATTAAATATCGGAAACCGCTTTACCTACTCGCATAAATATAAAAGCTTCGATAAGGTCTATACCTACGCCAACTACTCCAACGACGACTTTAGCTTTGGACTTAGTCACGCTTACGAATACGAAAAGCTAAGCATGGAGCCTAAACGCTATACGAAAGATAACTACGGCATCGTAAACGCTTCGGTAAATTTGCCTAGGAATAATAAAATTTTTGGGCGTTGGGATTACGACTTGGAGCGATCTTATTCTAAAATGTGGCGTGTGGGACTTTCTCATACGCGCAAGTGTTGGAATTACTCTTTTGTGTATCAAGAGGATATCGAGCCTAAAAATACCAGTACGACGGGCTATAGCAAAGCAAGCAAGGAGCGCGGAATTTACTTTCTCGTAAATTTCTATCCGTTCGGCGGAGTAGGGTATGATTTTTCGGTAAATAGCGAATACGGAAGCGAAAAATAATGACGCCTAGAGCCGAGCTGATGTTTGAAAACCAAATCGACGCCGCGATGAAGCTTTCAGAAATTTTACCCGCTGCCGTGATCAAAAACGAAAATTTTCTAATAATCGCCCAATCCCTGGAGTCGCTTCCTATCGCAAACCATCTTGCTCTAAAATTAGGGCTTGCTTATGAGTTTTTATTCACAGAGCCTGTTTTAGCGCCAAATAATCCGGAATGCGCGATCGCGTGCGTAAGTGAAACCCAAGAGATCGTAATGGTAGATGAGCTCGTGCGAAGCTTCGGCATCAGCTTGGATTATGTTTACGGGCAGGCGAACAGACTTTATGAGGAGAAAATTTTAAAAAACATGTATAAATTTCGCAAGGGCGAGCTTTTGGGAAATTTGGAGAAAAAAAACGTCATCTTGGTAGATGAGGGGTGTGAGAGCGGGCTGACCGCACTTACTTGCATAAAGACGCTCGTAAGCTTAAACGCCAAAGCGATCTTTTATGCCACGCCCGTTATCGGCAGCGATAATGCAGACGAGATCGCCATGCTGGTGGATGGAATTTATGCCGTTCACAAGATCAGAGATTTTGTGAACGTGGATTTTTATTACAAAGAAAAAACGCTCTCAAGCGCGGAGGAGATAATGCAAATTTTAAACAAATGCCCGCTTTATCTGCCGTTTCACGAAACCAACAAAAACAAGGAGAAAATTAATGCAGTGTAAAATTGAAGTAAATGGCAATACCGAAATTTTCGATATCAATAAGGTCGCAAAGCAAGCCGCGGGTGCGGCGCTTTTGCGTGTGAAAAATACCGTCGTGCTGGCTACCGTAGCGCGCGAAGAGACGCAGGTGCAGGAGGACTTTTTGCCCCTTACCGTGCAATATATCGAAAAGATGTACGCAGCAGGCAGAATCCCCGGAGGCTACATCAAGCGCGAGACCAAGCCGGGCGATTTTGAGACGCTAACCAGCCGCATCATAGACCGCTCGCTGCGCCCGCTCTTTCCAAAGGGATACGCATATCCGACGCAGATCGTAGTTTACGTGCTATCGGCAGATCCGGAGGTCGATTTGCAAGTCGTCGCTCTTAATGCGGCGTCTGCGGCGCTGTATCTTAGCGACATCCCGATTAAAGCACCCGTTTGCGGCGTGCGCATAGGTTATCAAAACGGAAGCTTCATCTTAAATCCGAGCAACTCCGCGCTTAAAGCTAGCGCGCTCGATCTTTATGTAGCGGGCGTTGGCGATGAGCTTTTGATGATCGAGATGCGCTCCCTGCCGCAGATTAGAGGCGGCGCGCAACAGATGAATGAATTTAGCGAAGATCTGATGGTGGATGCGATCGATTTTGCCGCAAAGGCGATAAGCGCGGGCTCGGGCGCCTACGAAGAGGCTTTTTTGCCACTTAAAAAGCCCGATGCGAGCCTGGAGTACAAGCCCGAGATAGAGGATGAGGATATCGCGGATTTCATCGACGCGAACTACAAAGACGCCGTCAAAGCGGCGATCAATCAGATGGCAAAGAGCGAACGCGCTACCGAACTAAACAAAATCGTGGATCAAATTTTAACCACCGAGGCTGCGGCGCAAAACGAGTGGAGCAAGGAGGTGATCTCCAGCGTCATCGGCAAGTATAAGCGCGGCATCATCCGCACGCAGATCATCGAGGATCGCCGAAGAGCCGACGGACGCGCGCTTGATGAGGTGCGCCCGATCAGTATCGAGACAAATATCCTACCGTGCGCGCATGGAAGCTGCCTATTTACGCGCGGGCAGACGCAGGCTCTGGTCGTCATCACGCTGGGTGGCGATAGCGACGCACAGCTAAGCGACAGCCTAACGCAGCTCGAGCCGATCAGCGATAGATTTATGTTTAACTACAACTTCCCGGGCTTTTGCGTCGGCGAAGCAAGCCCGCTTAAAAGCCCCGGCAGACGCGAGCTGGGACATGGAAATTTAGCCAAAAGAGCGCTATATCCAAGCATCGATCTAAACTCGCCGCAGTCTATCCGCGTAGTGAGCGAAATTTTAGAAAGTAACGGCTCAAGCTCGATGGCTTCGGTCTGCGGCGGCGCACTTTCATTGCGTGCAGCGGGCGTGCCTACGCTAAAGCTCGTTGCGGGCGTCGCGATGGGCTTGATTTTTGAGGGCGAAAAACACGCCGTGCTAACCGACATAATGGGGCTTGAGGATCACGACGGAGATATGGATTTTAAAGTCGCGGGCACCCATGAGGGCATCACCGCGCTTCAGATGGATATCAAGCTCGGCGGCATCAGCCTGGAGGTTTTAAAAGAGGCTCTCGCGCAGGCAAAGCAGGCTCGTGCGCATATTTTGGGCCTTATGGAGCAGGCGGATACGGCGATCGTTATAAACGAGGACGTGCTTCCGAAGCTTGAAATTTTTAGCGTCGATCCGAGTAAAATCCCCGACATCATCGGTCAGGGCGGCAAGGTCATCAAAGAGATCACCGAAAGCTTCGGCGTAAATATTGATCTGGATCGAGAAAAGGGTGAGGTCAAGATTCAAGGTGCCAAAGCTAGCAGCGTATCGGGCGCAAAAGAGAAAATTTTATCGATAGTCTCAAATTCTCGCGATTTTCGTAAGCCGCGCGGTGAACGCAAAGAAGTAAAATTTCAGATCGGCGAGGAGTTTGACGGCGTAGTGCAAAGCGTGCTGGATTTCGGTACCTTCATCTCGCTGCGAGACGGTGTGGACGGGCTACTGCGCGCTAAATTTATCACGACGCCTTATCGTGCGGGCGACATCGTGCACGTGCGCGTGACCGAGCAAAAGGGCTCTAAAATTTCACTGGAATTAGCTTAAAATTTTAACAGGAGCGTAAAGATGCAGCTTAAAAAGATTTTTTTCCCTATCGGTGGCGGCGAGGAGCTGGCAGAGCGCATACACGGAGCGCTACTAGTGAATAAATTTTTCGGCACGCACATCAACATAATGGCGTGCCAGCTCGATCCTAAGATGATCTACAACGTCCGTATGACGCTAAAAGGCGGCGTACTGATGGAGGAATTTTTAAAATCCGCGGGCGATGAGATGAGAGCCGAGCGCGAGGAGATTAAGGCGATCTTCGACGTCGAATGCGCTAAGCTCGATTTGGATCAAAACGACGACGATCACGTCCCAAATAGCGCCGCTTTGAGGCATATGGTGGGCATCCGCTCCGAGCTGGTCGAGAAATACTCCAAATATTGCGATTTGGTGCTGGTTTCGGTGCCGCCTACGGGCTCTATCACCGGCACGTTCGAGGCGGCGGTCACCAAAAGCGGCAAACCTTGCATCGTCATACCGCGCAAGCTGCAGGAGTTCAAGGCAGATAAAATTTTAGTCTCGCTTACCGGCACTGCAGCCTCTGCGCGAGCGCTCGATAATTGGCTGGAGCTTTTGCAGCGCGCCAAGTCCGTCACCGTCATCACCGCAAACCACTACCTCCAAGAGGGCATCCCCGAAACGAAGCGCCGAATAAGCGATTATTTGGCTCTGCACGACATTAAAATCGACGTTTTCGAGGCACTGAACGTCGAGGGCAAGATCCCGGGGCAGGTGCTGCTAGAGTACGCCGACGCGGGCGATTTCGACCTCATAGTCGCGGGCTTGCACTCGGACAGCGGCATAAAAGAAATTTTCTTAGGCGGCGCGTCGAAATACTTCCTGCAAAAGACCAAAATTCCGGTCTTAATGTAGCTTGAAGCCTAGACGCCGCGTCTCGGCACGCTGCCCGCACCGCGTCTAAGCTTAAATCGGCTTTTAAGCGCCGCAAGCTAAATTTTAAAATTTAATCGGCTCGCTTTGGTTTTGCTAGCCCGTCCATAAA
>NZ_CALEDC010000441.1 GCF_937949835.1 uncultured Campylobacter sp. | reverse complement strand
ATAAGCATGATTTATATTGAATTTAATGTTGCAAATTTAGATACAAAATAGGGCAATACAATAAGCTTATTATAATTTAAATAAATACGTTCATAAAATTTATGGAAATGATGCAAAATTAATAAAATCAAAAAATTCATTTTTATAAATCGTTTACTACATAGAAATCATTAATATGAAAATATATATCAGTAGTTCATCATTTTTCAATTTTTTGGAGCAAAAGCACTATAATTCTAGGTATTTTATATTGAAAACTATAATTTTCAAGTAAAAATTCAATACGAAATTAACGTATAATTATATGAATAATTTCATGTATTTTTAACGCATTTGTTGTTTTATTAATGGTTTTTATTAGAAGAATTTTTACATAAATCTATATTTGATAATTTATGTGACTTCAAATGAAATCAGCAAGACGATGTGCTTTCTGCAAGAATTAAAATAGATAAATATCTGAATTGGGCAGAAATGAAGTTTTGCTTATGCAAGGAGTTTAAATTCGAAATATAGGAGGAAGTTTTCGCCTAAAAACGCCCTCTTTTATTCAATAACCAGGCGCATTAGATACATATCCTCACCGTCGATTACGCTGATTTCGGAGCTTTTGCAGCGCGGGCAAGAAAAGTCGTTTTGCGTCAAATCTCCGCTAAAACCGCAGTTTTTGCATTTTACGACGATTTCTTGGGTGTGGATGATGAGATCCGCATTTTCGCAGACGGTGCCTGCGCGAAAGACTTCGTAGCAGTTTTGCAAATAATGCGCTTCCACGCCGCTTAGTCGCCCTATTTTTACGTGCAGCTTCCTTATCTGCGGACTTTTCGAACCAAATGCATCGTAAGACGCCTGCGGATTTGCATCTAAATTTTTATAAAAATCGCCGTTTTTGTCGTTCGAGTTCGTATCCACAACGCCCGTATTTTCGGTATTCTCGGTGCCTATGTCGGTATTTGCGAAATCCGTATTTTCTTTGGCGGTATCGGCGATGTTGCAGCTATTTTTAGCGCCCTGCTCGGCTGCGCCTTTTTTCTTTGCTTTTTCAGCGTTTAGCGCCTTTTCACATAGCGACACAAGATCCGCTACGATCGATAGTTCATGCATTTTTTCCTCTAAATTTTACGGCCGCGCCGTATTTTATACGAAATTTTGTTGTAAATTTAAAAATACGCCTAAAATTTAGGCTTAAATTTGCCAAATTTGCACGCAAATTTAACAAATCCTCGGTAGCAGTTCGCCTTTCGGAAGCTCCAGAAATCGCTGCGAGCCGTAGGCGTTTTGCAAAATCACTCGCCCTTTTGCCGCATGCGGAGTTTGAAATTGCCCCGCCCTATTTTCTGATACCGCGCCCGCGTCGCTTGCACCCGTAAATTCGCCCCGCGCGCTAAGTTTAGGCGTTAAAGCGCCATTAAATTCGCCTTTGTCGTGCCC
>NZ_CALEDC010000440.1 GCF_937949835.1 uncultured Campylobacter sp. | reverse complement strand
AATGGCTTTGACATGTGCAGAGTACCTGGCATTTGAAAAGGATATGCACGTACTTGTGATTTTAACGGATATAACAAACTATGCGGATGCACTTAGAGAAGTGTCAGCTGCGAGAAAGGAAGTTCCGGGCAGAAGAGGATATCCGGGATATATGTACACCGATTTAGCGACTCTGTATGAGAGAGCAGGTAGACAAATTGGAAAAGCAGGAAGCATTACTATGATTCCGATTTTGACTATGCCTGAAGATGATAAGACGCATCCGATTCCGGACTTGACAGGATATATTACGGAAGGTCAGATAATTTTGAGCAGAGAGCTTTACAGAAAGGGTATAAAGCCGCCAATTGATGTGCTGCCATCCCTATCCCGTCTAAAGGATAAAGGTATTGGAGAAGGAAAGACCAGAGATGATCACAGCAACACTATGAACCAGTTGTTTGCGGCTTATGCAAGGGGTAAGGATGCAAAAGAGCTGATGGTCATCTTAGGAGAAGCAGCTCTGACCGAAATAGATTTGATTTATGCCAAATTTGCTGAGGCATTTGAGCAGGAATACGTTTCTCAAGGATATGATAACGACAGATCAATTGAAGAAACTCTCGAAATCGGTTGGAAGTTACTATCTATCTTACCTAGAAGCGAATTGAAGCGTATAGATGATAAATTCTTAGATAAGTATTATGGAAAGTAGGTGATATTATGGCATCTAAGACTATAATACCTACACGAATGGAGTTGACCAAGCTGAAGAAAACGCTGATAACCGCAGTGAGAGGTCATAAACTTTTAAAAGATAAGAGAGATGAACTCATGCGGCAGTTTTTGGAACTTGCCAAAGAGAACATGGAACTCAGATTGAAAGTGGAAAAGGGAATTTCACATGCCAATAAGAATTTTGTCATCGCCAGAGCGGCGATGAATATTTCCGAAATGAAATTGGCTTTGATGATGCCTAAGCAGGAAGTGAGCTTGGATATAACTTTAGAAAATATAATGAGTGTAAATATACCTAAATATGAGGTGAAAACGCGAACAAAAAATGTTAATGATATATACTCATACGGATATGCATTTACATCAGGTGACCTGGACGATGCCGTCTGGTCCCTCGAGAATATTTTGGATGACATGATCAGATTGGCGGAAGTTGAAAAGGCATGTCAGCTGATGTCTACGGAAATAGAGAAAACCAGGAGAAGAGTAAATGCTTTGGAACACGTTATAATTCCGGAGGCTCAAAAAAACATTAAATACATATCTATGAAACTCGATGAAAACGAGAGAAGCTCTCAAGTCAGACTCATGAAAGTAAAGGATATGATGCTTGAAGAAGCTCATGGATATAAGGAACGAGAGCATATGGAATGACCGGTTGTCGTAGAGATAAGTGAAGATGGGAGATCAAACCGAACGGATGCGATTTGATAACATAAAAATTTATAATGAATTATTGAAGCCTTGATTTTGTAATTTGAAGTCGAGGCTTTTTCTCTGTAAAAAATATTTATATTAAGTTGAATTTTTAGATAGAAAAAGATAAAATATATCCTGATTTTATTTGCGTTTAAAAATATTACTATAAAATGCAAATTTTAATTTAGAAAGCTCGCGCTAAATTCGAGGATTCGGCCGAGTAAAAATTTATTCAGTAAAGAGCGAGATGTGATTTTTTTAGGCATTGACGTAGGATCAACCACTGTTAAAACGGTAGTTTTAAACGAAAAATGTGAAATTTTAAGCAAGAGCTACGAGCGGCATTTGGCAAAGCCCAAAGAGCTGGTGCTGGATAAAATTTTGCAAATTCAAAAAAGCTACGCAGGCGAGCGATTCAGCGTCGCCATAGCGGGTTCGGCTGGCATGGGTATCGCCAAAAATTGTAAAATTCCGTTCGTCCAGGAGGTTTTTGCTACCTCGCTCGGCGTCAAACGGATGTTTCCGAAGACCGATGTCGTAATCGAGTTAGGCGGCGAGGATGCTAAAATTTTATTTCTCACGGGCGGACTTGAGGAGCGGATGAACGGCTCGTGCGCGGGCGGCACCGGTGCATTTATCGATCAGATGACCAACCTTTTGCATCTGGATATCACAGAGCTTGACCGCCTAAGCTTTGCAGCAAATAAAATTTACCCAATTGCCTCACGCTGTGGTGTGTTTGCTAAAAGCGACATTCAGCCGCTACTAAATCAGGGCGTTAGAAAAGAGGATATTTGCGCTAGTATCTACGCCGCGGTCGTCGAGCAGACGATCTCGGGGCTTGCGCAAGGTCGCGAAGTCAAGGGCAATATCCTGTTTCTGGGCGGTCCGTTGTTTTTCCTAAAAGGTCTTCAGAAGCGCTTTAAAGAGGTGCTAAAGCTCACCGACGAAACCGCGACCTTCCCGGACATCGCGCCTTACTTCGTGGCTTACGGCAGTGCGCTGTACGCAAAAGATACGGGCGAGACGTTAAATTTGGAAGAGACGATCGCGCTTTTAAAAAAGGAGCCCGACAGAACCGCGCTAGAAGCCGAGCCGCCGCTTTTCAAAGACAGAGCGGAATTTGACGAGTTCACCGCTCGCCACGCCCGCGCAAGCGTGCCTAAGGTAGATATCCACACATACAGCGGAGATGCGTATTTGGGCGTGGATTGTGGCAGTACTACGATCAAGGTCGTGTTGATGGGCGAAAACTACGAACTATTGTATAAATTTTACTCCTCCAATAAAGGCGATCCGGTCGATATCCTGCTGCCGCGTCTTAAGGAGCTATACGATCTTTGCGAGGGTCGCATCAAGATCAAGGGCAGCGGCGTTACCGGCTATGGCGAGGATCTCATTAAAACCGCCTTTCGCTTTGATTACGGTATCGTCGAGACGATCGCGCATTACAGCGCTGCGCGCCACTTCAATCCGAAAGTAGATTTTATCATCGACATCGGCGGGCAGGACATCAAGTGTTTCTCCATTAAAGATGGCAATATCGATTCTATCGTGCTAAATGAGGCATGTAGCTCGGGCTGCGGCTCGTTTTTGCAGACC
>NZ_CALEDC010000439.1 GCF_937949835.1 uncultured Campylobacter sp. | reverse complement strand
CTTATATAAAATTCCGCTCGCTTAAAATTTATCTTGCATAAATTTTACCGCAGCTTGAAATTGCCAGAATTAATTTAGCTCAGATTTTTATTATTTCAAATTTTACTAAAAATCCTCTTGCTGGGATTTTTTCACCACTTGCAATCCGCTCAAAATGCCCCCTAAAAAAGGATTAAATTTCATAGCCAGGAATTTATTCTGCGCAAAGAGTAAATTTTTATTACTTAAAATTACAAATGCAGCCCCCCCCTTTTTTTTAAAAACCGATCAGCGATTTTTCATATTGCAAACTGATCTATTTTTATGTATAATCGCAAACTTTACGAATTTCAAAGGATCAATATATGAAAAAATCCATCTGCTCCTCTATGCTTAGCCTCGCAGCGGTGCTCGCACTAGCGCCCGCACAAGCACTTTGCAATGCAGATTCTAATCCGCCGCTTATCCATACCCATAATAACCTCTATTCGGCGGGATTTAGCGGCAATACTAGCGGCAACGGTAGCACCAGCCCGAACGGCAATATTACGACGATTACGGGCGTTGCAAGCGGCGGGACGGATTACTCCGGCAGCGTGATTTACGGCGGAGGAAGCGGCGATGGGATCGCTGGCTTTACTGAGTTAAGCTCCGCCTCCAACAATAGACTTACGATTAGGGGCGCAAACGCTTACGTGGGTATCGCAATAGGCGCCGAAGCTAAGGGCGTATCGGATAATTACGTGAGCTTGGAAAATGGCTCTAAGGTAAATTTGGTTGTAGGCGGGCAAGGCATAGCGGCGTCTAAAACAGGCAACGAAGGCGAAGCGACGCGAAATCAGGTTTTTGTAAAATACGGCGCCGAAATTACGGGAAATGCCGATAACTTCGGCGGCAGCTCAAATAGACATTATAATATCATCGGCGGCAGAAGTGGAGCGGATAAAAAATCCTCCTCTAACGCCGTAACGATCGACGGAGGCACTATCGGCAACAGCTCCGTTACAAATGTAATCGTAGGCGGTATAGTAAGCGGCGGCGGTGATGCCGTATCAAATAGAATAACTATCAAAGGCGGTACGTTTAGAGGGAACTTCGATATATTCGGCGCTCAATCCTCCACGGGAAAAAGCAGCTACAATAGCGTCAATATAACGGCGCCTTATTACGGCGGCACAAACACTATTACTCTAAACGGTAGTGGTAGAATTTGGGGCGCAGCGGGTGGAAGCGGAAGCTCTAGCGCAAACTCCGTAACCATAAACTCAAGGCTAAAAGCGCAAAATTACCAAGTGATTGGCGGTCAAGCAAATAGCGCTAGCGTAATGAGCGCAAATCGCGTAGAAATGAACAATGACGATGCGATAGTGGGCAGCGTCACGGGCTCTTTGGGCGGCGCCTCAAGCTCGCGAAGTGTAGTCGATCTTTACAAAGGCGCCGTAAAAGTCGATGTCGCGGCAGCAAGCGGCATCGCAGGCGAATCAGACGGCGATAGAGTTACTCTAGGGGCATTCGATTCTAATAAAGGCGTGCACGTAGGCGGCAATGTCTATGGCGCACGCGCAGGAAGCGTCAAAAACGCAGTCGTTTATATCAATAAAGAAAGAACGACGATAGCAGGAGACGTCTATGCAGGCTACGCCACAAGCGGCAGCGTCGAGAATAGCAACGTAAATTTTAGAGGCGGCACTATAAGTGGCACGATCTGGGGTAGTAATAAAAATTCCGATAAAACTAATACTCTGCATATAGAAAATTGGGTCGGCGGCGGCATTAAAAAAGCTAAAGACATTAAAAATTTCGGCTCTATAAATTTCAATGATTTATACTCCACGATCGAAGCGGATGCGCCGCTTACTCTAACCACTAATGGCAATACGAATTTAAACGGCACAAAGATAGAGGGTATAAAATCAGATCTTGGCGAAGGAAAGTACTATCTGATACATAATTCAGGCGGCGGCACGATCACCAGACCCGCGCAGACCGTGCAAGATAATCAAATTTACACGATTACAGACAAAGATCACTATCAGATCAACGGAACCACGATCGAGGTCGAAAACAATAAGAATTTAATTATGCAGAAAGGCACACTAACTCGTTCTTGGATGGACCTTAACTTCGATCAAAGCGAGCTAATGCAAAATCAAAATTCCAACAAGGCTGCGGGCGCTACTGATCTATTCGGCAATAAAGGAAACACCGTAATAGTAAAGGAGGGCGCAGGCAATCTAGGCGGCAAAAACATAAGCTCGGGCAGAGACGATGCTGCCGACGGAAGCAATAGCGTCCACGATAACTACGCCAAGATCAAGGGCGGAAGCAGCATAGGCGAGATCAACGGAGGATATTCAAATTCCGCTACCCCGCAAGAAATTTATAATAACCATGTAACTTTCGAAGCAAGCGGAATAGACGTTAAATACGTAAACGCTGCCAACGCCCATAATAGCGGCGGAGGCGGGGATGTCCACGATAATAGCGTAACTACGAATGCTACGATAATCCACAATAGCATTTACGGCGGCAATACTAGCAACGGAGAAGCCAAATCCAATATCGTAACTATAAACAACGGCAGCGTAGGAGCAATGGCGGTAGGCGGCAAGGGAAACAGCGCGATTTCCAACACCATAACTCTTAACTCGGTAAACGTAGGCGGAAGCGTATATGGTGGAAAGGCTAGCGGCGCTGCTTCCTCTAACACTGTAAATTTAAACAGTAACACGCAGATCGCCGGCAACGTCTA
>NZ_CALEDC010000438.1 GCF_937949835.1 uncultured Campylobacter sp. | reverse complement strand
TGCGAGCAGGAATGAAAACAGCGACATTTCGGAACTTTTTGAGGGGCGGGCAACGCTAAGTCCGATTAAGTTAAATTTGACCGCGCACGAGCAGATGAGCGCGCTAGAAAGGTGGATGAAAAACGATGAGTGAGGTCGTAGTAGACCGCTTTTCGCGCTCGCGCCTACTTTTCGGCGAGGATTTTGCAAGGCTGCAAAGCGCTAAAATTTTAATCTGCGGCTGCGGAGGCGTGGGTGGAGCGGCGATAGAAGCGCTATACCGCAGCGGCGCGGTAAATCTAAGCGTGATCGATTGCGATCGCTTCGAGATCACTAATCAAAACCGTCAGCTTGGAAGCGAACACGTAGGCGAGCTAAAATGCGAGGTTTTCGCGCGCAAATTTAAAGGCGTGACGCCGATCGTCGCTAGGATCGGCGAGGAATTTTTATCTAAATTTGATCTGGCGCAATTTGATTTCGTAATCGACGCGATCGACGACGTGGGCGCCAAGATCGCGCTTGCGCTGCGCTGTAGCGAGGCTGGCGCGGGCTTCATAAGCTCGATGGGCGGCGCAAAGAGGCTCGATCCCGCTAGGATCGAAATCCGATCAATCTGGCAGACGCAGGGCGATCCGCTCGCGCGCAAGATCAGATACGAGCTACGAAAGCGCGGCTTTGCGGGCGATTTTGACGTCGTTTGCTCAAGCGAGCCGCCGCGCGTCAAATCGATGGGCAGCTTCATGGGCGTGACCGCGAGCTTCGGGCTTTTCATCGCAAGCTACGTCGTGCGCAGGCTGATAGGCGATCAGTCTTAAGCGGTTAAATTTCATAGCGCTTCGGTGCATGGCTCCGCCTGATCGTGTTTGGCGGTTAAATTTTAGATACTTTGAGCTTTTGATCCGAGCTCGCTCTGCGTGCGGTACGGCGCGGCGGTGTGCTTTGCGGACGCGCGCGCGGTTAAAATTTAAAACAGCGAAAGCGAAATTTTACCCATCGACGAATATAAAATTTACTCGGTGCGAAGGTGAAAATTAATTTGCAGCGAAAGATAAAATTTTATCCGCAAAGATCGGCGCAGGCTTGCGTGCGAGATGAAATTTAAGGACCGCGCAAGCTACGCGTGCATATC
>NZ_CALEDC010000437.1 GCF_937949835.1 uncultured Campylobacter sp. | reverse complement strand
GGAGCGACCCGAAAAATCCACGCGCTTTCCGAGTAAATTTTGACGGAAGCGACCTTGCTTACCTTTAATGATCTCGCTTAGAGATTTAAGCGGTCGCTTATTAGCGCCTTTTACGGCGTTGGCGCGACGTCCGTTGTCAAAAAGCGCATCCACTGCCTCTTGAAGCATTCGTTTTTCATTGCGGATGATGATCTCGGGCGCGTCGAGCTCCATCAGCCTTTTGAGTCTAGAATTTCGATTGATGACGCGGCGGTATAGATCGTTTACGTCCGAAACTGCAAATTTACCGCCCTCAAGGCTAACGAGCGGGCGTAGATCGGCAGGCAGCACGGGCAGATTTGTAATCATCATCCACTCGGGCTTATTACCGGAATTTAAAAAGCTCTCGACGACTTTTAGACGCTTGACGATGGTTTTTTTCTTCGCTTCGGAGTTAGTATTTTCCATCTCCTGCTTAAGGGTGGATAAAATTTCGACCAAATCAAGCTCGGCTAGCATATCGCGGATCACCTGACCGCCCATTTTGGCGACGAAGCCCGTCTGCGAAAAGCGCTCTTTTAGGCTCTGGTACTGCTCTTCGTTTAAAACGTCGTATTTCTCGACCTTTTTAGAATTTTCGTTGTCGTAAAACGCCTCGCCTGCATTCTCTACGATATACGCCTCGTAGTAAAGCACGCGCTCGAGATCTTTCATCTTGATGTTTAGCAGCGTACCTATACGGCTAGGTAAGGAATTTACGTACCAAATATGCGCCACCGGCGTTACCAGCTCGATATGCCCCATTCTAGTGCGGCGAACCTTCGAGCTCGTGATCTCGACGCCGCATTTTTCGCACTTCCAGCCCTTGTAGCGCATCTTTTTATACTTGCCGCAGATGCACTCATAATCCCTTACTGGACCGAAAATTTTAGCGCAAAAAAGCCCGTCGCGCTCCGGCTTGAGCGTGCGGTAATTGATGGTTTCGGGCTTTTTGACCTCGCCGTGGCTCCAAGCCTTGATCTGCTCGGGACTAGCAAGCCTGATTGCAAACGCGTCGAAGTCGTGGACTCTGGCGTCCTCTTTTATTTCTATTCTTTCTAAATTTGAATTATCGCTCATTTGTTCTCTCCATTCTCGTAAATTTCAACGTCTAGAGCAAGCGATTTAAGCTCGTTTGTTAAAACAAAAAACGTCTCAGGAATCCCTGTAGAAGGAACGTTCTCGCCTTTTGTTAGCGCCTTATACGCAGCCAAGCGTCCGTCGACGTCATCGGATTTGATCGTTAGCATCTCGCGAAGCGTGTATGCAGCGCCGTATGCTTCCAGAGCCCAAACCTCCATCTCTCCGAATCTTTGACCTCCGAATAGCGCCTTGCCGCCGACCGGCTGCTGCGTAACTAGGCTGTAAGGACCGGTGCTTCTTGCGTGAACCTTCTCATCGACTAGGTGGTGCAGCTTGAGATAATACATGCAGCCCACGTTTACGCGCTCTTTGATCTTTTCGCCGGTGCGGCCGTCGTAAAGCTCGGTCTTACCGTCCTGATCGATGCCCGCCATTTCAAATAGCTTTTTGAAATCCTCCGGCACGATGCCTTCGAATATCGGAGCGGAAAATCTAACGCCCTTAGCCCAGTCTCTAGCGTATTT